>NZ_JBVVPQ010000011.1:0-170758 GCF_055811695.1 Bradyrhizobium sp. MI1.3
CCCCCCCCCCCCCCCCCCCCCCACCCCCCCCCCCCCCCCCCCCCCCCCCCCCCCCCCCCCCCCCCCCCCCCCCCCCCGGCCACACTTTCCGGACAAGACCCATGAATGCGCCGGTGACACGGCGGGATGCCATCCTCGGCATCGCCGCCGCGGCCACATCATTCGCCGTCCCTTCGATCCTGCGCGCGCAATCGGCGGGCCGCGTCGTCGTGGTCGGCGGCGGTTTTGGCGGCGCCGCGTGCGCCCGCGCGCTGAAGCGCGCGCAGGCAAACTTGCAAATCATCCTGATCGAACCCAATGCGGTCTTCACCTCCTGCCCCTTCAGCAACGAGGTGATTGCCGGCCTGCGCGACATCGAATCTCAGCAATTTGGCTATGACAAGGTCGCCGCCGAGGGCGTCACGGTGATCAGCCAGGCCGTAACCACAATCGAGCCGCAACTGCGCAGCGTCGTGACGGCCGATGGCGTAGCGCTACCCTATGACCGTCTCGTCCTCTCTCCTGGCATCGACTTCCATTTCGAAGCCCTGCCCGGCTACGACGACGCGGCATCAGAAAAAATGCCGCACGCCTGGAAGGCCGGCGCACAGACGCTGCTGCTGCGTCGCCAATTGGAGGCAATGCCGGACGGCGGCACCGTCGCCATTGCGATCCCCGCCAATCCCTCGCGCTGTCCGCCGGCGCCTTACGAGCGCGCCAGCCTGATCGCGCATTACCTGAAAACGAAGAAGCCACGCTCAAAGGTCTTGATCCTCGACGCCAAGGACAGCTTCTCCCAGCAGCGACTGTTCGAGAGGGCGTGGAAAGAGCTGTACGGCGATATGATCGAACGCATCGGGCTGTCGCAAGGCGGCCGCGTGACCTCGATCGATCCCGCGACAAAGACCATCGTCACCGAGTTCGGCAATTACACGCCTGACGTCGCCAACGTCGTCCCGCCGCAGCGAGCGGGACGCATCGCCGAGATCGCGGGCGCTGCGGATGCCACCGGCTGGTGCCCGATCGATCCCGTTACCTTCGAATCGAAACTTGTCCAGAACATCCACGTCATCGGCGATGCCTGCCTCGGCGGGGGCATTCCCAAGTCGGCATCCGCGGCAAGCGCACAGGGCAAGGCCTGCGCTGCCGCGATCGTGAACCTCCTTGCCGGCCGCGCACCAGACACGCCGCGACTGACAGGCGTCTGCTACAACATCGTCGCACCCGGCTACGGCTTTTCACTCGCGGGCAAGTACCAGCCCAGGGGCGACATCTTCGCCGAGGTCGAGGGCGGAGCGACCAGCCCCGTCGATGCGCCGCGCGAATTGCGCGCCCGCGAGGCGGCTGAAGCCGAGCGCTGGTTTCAAACCATTACGGCGGACACCTTTGGCTAGAGCATTGGTCCATATCGCAGCGCTGATCGCCGCAAGTGTTGCCGGCGCTGCTAACGCGGACGAGCTTGTGCCCTACAACGTCGTCGGCGACGGCATCGCGGAATCGCTCACCGGCGCGCCCGGCGATGCCGCGCGCGGGCGCGCGCTCGTGCTCGCGCGCACGACGACCTGCATCCTCTGCCATTCCGGTCCCTTCCCCGAAACCCGGTTCCAGGGCGACCTCGCGCCAGACCTCTCGGGTGCGGGGAACCGCTGGACGGTGAGCCAGTTGCGGCTTCGACTGGTCGATGCGGCGCGCTTCAACCCTGAGACCATCATGCCGTCCTATTATCGCACCGACCACCTCGTGCGGGTCGGGCGAAATTTCGCCGGCAAACCGATCTTGTCCGCCGCCGAGATCGAGGACATCGTGGCTTTTCTTGCAACGCTTCGGGACTAGGACTGTTCATGCCAACCACGCGACGACGATTCGTGACTCTTGCCGGAAGCGTGACGTTCGCCGGGACGATCCCGATCCTCACGCTGCGGCCGCTCGAGGCGACACCGGCGATGCTCACCGCCGCGATCCGCAACGTCGTCGGCGAAGCACCTGTCCGCACCGGCAAGGTGAAGCTCGACATTCCGCCGCTGGTCGAGAACGGCAACACGGTGCCGCTGACCGTGAGCGTCGCGAGCCCAATGACGGCGGACGACTACGTCAAGAGCATTCACGTCTTCAACGAGAAGAACCCGCAGCCGAACATCGGCAACTTCCATCTCGGCCCCTCCTCCGGCCGCGCCCAAATCTCGACCCGGATTCGGCTCGCCGACACCCAGAAGGTGGTGGCGATCGCGCGCCTTTCCGACGACACGTTCTGGCAGGTCACGACCGAAATCGTCGTGACGCTGGCCGCCTGCACCGAGGAGATGAATTGATGGCTGCGCTCATCAACGTTCCCACGAAAGCCAGACGCGGCGAAATCATCGAGATCCGCACGTTGACCTCGCACATCATGGAGACCGGCTTCCGCCACACCGCGGATGGGGCGCTGGTACCGCGCGACATCATCACGAGCTTTACGTGCCGCTATAACGGCACCGAGATTTTTCGCGCCGATCTCTTTCCGGCGATTGCGGCCAATCCCTATCTGTCGTTCTTCACGGTCGCGAAGGAGAGCGGCAAGTTCGAGTTCGAGTGGATCGGCGATAACGGTTATTCGTCCAGCGCATCGGCGTCGATCACGGTCGAATGAGTTTTTGGCGCACGATCTCGGCCGCGGCGCTCCTCGCCACCGGCCCTGCCCTGCTCGCCGGCGAGATTCTGCCGGACGCGCGCCGCTCCGGCTATTCGTTCATGGGGCCCGACACCCGCGCGATGCAGGATGACGACACCTCAAATCCCGGGATGCTGTTCGTGCTCGATGGTGAGGCGTTGTGGACGAAGAGGACCGGCAGCGCCGACAAGGCCTGTGCGGATTGCCATGGCGATGCACGCGGCAGCATGAAAGGCGTCGCCGCGCGCTATCCGGCTTTCGACAAGGCGCTGGCGCGCCCCGTCACGCTCGACCAGCGCATTAATCTGTGCCGCAGCAATCATCAGCAGGCATCGGCGCTCCCCTACGAGAGCCGCGACCTGCTGGCCCTGTCCGCCTTCGTCGCGCACCAATCGCGCGGCGCTGCGATCACGGCTGGCGACGACCCGCAACTGAAGCCATTCGTCGAACAGGGCCGCGACCTCTTCATGCAGCGCGAGGGCCAGCTCAACCTTGCCTGCACCAATTGCCACGACGACAATTTCGACAAGCGACTTGCCGGCGCGCCGATCACGCAGGGACAGCCGACCGGCTATCCGCTTTATCGCCTGGAATGGCAGACGCTGGGATCGCTGGAGCGCCGGCTACGCAGCTGCATGACAGGTGTCCGCGCCCAGGCCTATGATTTCGGCGCGCCCGAGCTGGTCGCGCTCGAACTCTATCTGATGTCGCGAGCGCATGGCTTGCCGATGGAAACGCCGGCCGTGCGGCCCTGAATTCCACAGATTAGGGCTAGGCAGACGCGGAACGGCCGCTAGTATCCGCCCAAATTGAGTCACAGGGAGGGACCTAAAGTGGTCAACCACAAAATCTCGCGTCGTACGCTCTTGACCGGCACGGCCGCAGCTGGAGCGCTCGGCCTGACGGGAATGCCGGCGCGCGCCGAGGTGAACTGGAAGAAATACGCAGGGACCAAGCTTGAGGTGATCCTCGCCAAGGGGCCCCGCGGCGACAACCTGCAAAAATACGTCAAGGAGTTCACCGAGCTCACCGGCATCCAGGTCGAAGCGGAGCAGATTCCCGAGCAGCAGCAGCGCCAGAAGGTGGTGATCGAGTTCACCTCGGGCCGTCCGAGCTTCGACGTCGTCCATCTCAGCTACCACGTGCAGAAGCGGCAGTTCGAGAAGGCCGGCTGGCTCGCCGACTTGACCCCCTTCATGAAGGACCCGGCGCTGACCGCCCCCGATCTCGTCGAGAGCGACTTCTCGGCCGCGGGCCTGCAATACGCCAGGAACGACAAGGGCCAGATGCTGTCGCTGCCGTGGTCGGTCGATTATTTCATCCTCTATTACAACAAGGAGCTGTTCGAGAAGAAGGGCGTCGCCGTTCCCAAGACCCTCGATGAGATGGCTGCGGCGGCCGAGAAGCTCACCGATACCAAGGAAGGCATCTACGGCTTTGTCGGGCGCGGCTTGCGCAACGCCAACATGGCGATGTGGAGCAACTTCTTCCTCAACTATGGCGGAGAATTCCTCGACGCCAAGGGCAACATCCTGACCGACGGTCCGGAAGCCATTGCCGCGACCAAGCTGTATCAGACGCTCCTGACCAAATCGGCACCTCCAGGCGTCGCCGGCTTTAACTGGATGGAGTCGATGGCCTCGTTCACGCAAGGCCGATCCGCGATGTGGATCGACGGCGTCGGCTGGGCGCCGCCGCTGGAAGATCCGGCTGCCTCGCGCGTTGTCGGCAAAGTCGGCTACACCGTCGTGCCCGCCGGCCCCAAGGGACAATATTCCTCGACCTATGGCGACGGCATCGGCGTTGCCGCTGCGAGCAAGAACAAGGAAGCCGCCTATCTGCTCTGCCAATGGGTGGTCTCGAAAACGCAAGGAGCGCGGCTGCTGCAGGCCGGCGGCGGCGTCCCGTTCCGCAACTCGATCCTTGGCGATGCCGAGGTCCAGAAGGGCGTCAAGACCAAGGAGTGGCTGCAATCGGTGATCGATTCCGGCAAGATCAGCAAGCTGGGCCTGCCCGTCGTGATCCCGGTCGCCGAATTCCGCGACATCGTCGGCGCGGCCGTCACTGCGACCTTGTCCGGCGCCGATCCTGCCGCCGAGCTGAAGAAGGCCAACGATCAGTACCGGCCGATCCTGGAGCGTAGCGAGAAGGCGTGAGTGCGTTGACACAATCGACTCCGGGCGCGGCACAGTCTGATGTCGCGCCGGAGAAAGAGTTGCGGCCGCCGTCGTACTGGCCGTTCGTGGTGCCGGCGCTGGTCGTCGTGATCGCGATCATCATCTTCCCGTGGGTCTTCACGATCTGGATGAGCCTGAACGAGTGGAAGGTCGGCTCCTCGACCACCTTCGTCGGGTTGTCCAATTATCTGCGGCTGACGAGCGATCCCCGCTTCATCGAGGCCGTCGGACATACACTGGTCTACACCATATTGTCCGTGCTGCTGCCGCTCGTGCTCGGCACGTTTGCGGCCGTGGTGTTTCACCAGAAATTTCCCGGCCGCGGCTTTCTGCGCGGCGTCTTCATCATGCCGATGATGGCGACGCCGGTGGCGATCGCGCTGGTCTGGACCATGATGTTCCACCCGCAACTCGGCGTGCTGAACTATCTGCTGTCACTGGTCGGAATCCCTGCGCAGCTCTGGGTATTCCATCCCGCGACCGTCATTCCTTCGCTGGTACTGGTCGAGACCTGGCAATGGACGCCGCTGGTCATGCTGATCGTGCTCGGCGGCCTCGCCGCGATCCCGACCGAGCCTTATGAAAGCGCACAGATCGACGGCGCCAGCATCTGGCAGGTGTTCCGCTTCATCACCCTGCCGCTGATCATGCCGTTCCTGTTCATCGCCGGCATGATCCGCATGATCGACGCCGTGAAGAGCTTCGACATCATTTTCGCAATCACCCAGGGCGGACCGGGATCGGCGTCGGAGACGATCAACATCTATCTCTACAGCGTCGCCTTCTCCTACTACGACCTCGGCTACGGCTCGGCGATTGCTGTCGTGTTCTTCCTGCTGATCGTCCTGCTTGCGGCGGTGATGCTCTACGCGCGCCAGCGCATGCTGTGGACCGAGATCGCGAGCGGCACATGACTCCAAGGCAAATCGTCGGCAAGATCGGCCTGTGGTTCTCGGTGTTCGTCATCGTGTCGCCGGCGATCCTGTTCTTTCTCTGGATGCTGTCGCTGTCGCTCAAATTCGAGATCGACAACGCCGCCTACCCGCCGGTGTTCTTCCCCGAGCATGTCGCCTGGAAGAACTATGCCGACGTGCTCGCCTCCAACCGCTTCCTGACCTATTTCATCAACAGCCTGATCGTGACCGGCAGCGCGACGTTGCTTGCGCTGCTCGTCGGCGTTCCCGCCGGCTACGGCATCGCGCGGATGGCCGCGCACAAATCTGCGATCGTGATCCTGATCGCCCGTATCACGCCGGGATTGTCCTATCTGATCCCGCTGTTTCTCATGTTTCAATGGCTGGGACTGCTCGGCACGCTGGTGCCGCAGATCATCATCCACCTCGTGGTCACGGTGCCGATCGTGATCTGGATCATGATCGGCTATTTCGAAACGACGCCGATGGAGCTGGAAGAAGCAGCCCTCATCGACGGCGCCACGCGCTGGCAGGTCTTTCGGCACGTTGCCCTGCCGATCGCCAAGCCCGGCATCGCCGTCGCCTTCATCCTGGCCGTGATCTTCTCCTGGAACAACTTTGTGTTCGGCATCGTGCTGGCCGGACGCGAGACCCGCACCCTGCCGGTCGCCGTCTACAACATGATTTCGTTCGACCAGTTGAGCTGGGGGCCGCTCGCGGCCGCCGCGCTGATCGTCACCCTCCCGGTGCTGCTGCTGACGGTGTTCGCCCAGCGACAGATCGTCGCCGGGCTCACCGCTGGTGCCGTCAAGGGCGGGTAGCTACTCCGCCGGTGCCGCGCGCATGTCCGCGTGCGGCATGTAAGGCTCGCTCGCGCCGAGCCTGCTGGCCGCGAACAGACCGGCGGCCATCACGGCATAGGCGAACGCGACCGCGGGCGTGACGCCAAATCCGCCGCCGACGCCGACGGCTTCGCCGTGCATGAAGCCGAAGTAAGTCAGGACCGCACCAACCAGCGCGAATGCCGAGGCTTTCTCGAAGTCGCGCTCGATGATGAAGACGCCGATCGCACCCAGGATCAGGCCGCCGAGGATGGAGCCGCCGCCCATCACTTCGAGTCCGTGATAGAACACGCCCTGCTGCGGCAACGCGGCGATCGCGGCAGCCTTGACCGCGTCGGCCTTGTCGGCGGCCATTCCGCCGACGGTCGCAGCCGCGTTCATGGTCGAGCCCAGCATGGTGTCGATCTGGAGCTTGGCCCAGGCGGCCAAATGCGGCGTCAGCGCCAGCACGATCGCGGGCGCGTGCTTGACCGGCGTGGTCTGGAACGCCTGCGCGCCAATGAGCATGCCGATATAGAGCAGGATCGGCGAGATCGCGACGACCGGGACCAGCGCCAGCAGCACCGAGATGATGCCGAACCAGGCCAGCACCACCACCATGATGCCGGTCGCGGCCGAATAGCCGATGCGGCCGCCCATCGCCTTCCAGCCGGGATGGCCGATATAGACGGCGTTGATAAAGGGGTTGCCCATCAGGCAGCCGATCAGGCTGACGATTCCGTCGGCGGTGAGCACGCGCGTGGTCGGATATTCGTCGCCGGCGGCTTCCGCGCTCTCGACATTGTCCATGGCCTCGACGAGATCATAGATGCCGAACGGAATGGCAGTGACCAGGATGACGCCAAGGAATTCGAATCCGGAGAAGACGTAGCCCACCGCCGGGATCGGCACCGAGAAGCCGAAATTCGCGAAGGCATCACTGACGCCCTTGACGCTGAGCCCGCCGAGACCAAGGCCGAACAGGTTCGAGCCCCAGGCGATAACCATGCCCACCGCGATCGCAACGAGACCGGCGGGAATGCCGCGCCAATATTTCACGCCGCCGAACCAGCTCACCAGGATGATGGCGAAGCAGACCAGGCCGATCTGTGGCGTCATGTACATTTCGAGCGCCGGTCGCATCGAGATGAAGGTGACGGAGACGCCGGCGAGCGTACCGAGCAGCGCCGCGCGCGGCGTGATTTTTCGAATGAAAGGCGCAATGAACCCGCCGATCATCAGGATGAAGCTCTGGAAGAACACCCAGACCAGGCCGGCCGACCAGCCCTTGAGCGGATCGCCGGTCTTGATCGTGATCGGCAGCATGATCACGAAGGTGACGATGAACATATGCGGCACGCTGACGCCTGACGGCAACGCACAGACGTCGTTGCGACCGGTCTTCTGCGCGAGACGATAGGCGAGGTACGCGTAGTAGAAGGTGGAAAGGCACATCATCAACCCGAGTGCGGGAAGGATGCGGCCGAACACGAGACTGTCAGGCATCTTCAGGACGAAGCGCAGCAGGCCCGTGAGCACCAGCATGTTGACGAGGATGTTGGTGCCGAAGCCGAAAAACGCGTTCCAGTCGCCCGGTGTCCATAGTGCCGGCTTGAACTCGAAGGTGCCGGCCGTCCCCGTCGTGCTTGTGCTCATGGTGATGCCCCTACGCTGATGTGGAAATCTTCATCGCCTCCAGAACCGCGGCTGAGCTTGCGACCCAGCCGAAGATGCCGCCCTGGGCCTTGATCATCTTCAGGCCCATCTCGTGAAATTCGGGGAAGTAGGACGCGCAGCCGTCCGAGATGACGACGCAGCGATAGCCGCGGTCGTTGGCCTCGCGCACGGTGGTGTTGACACACACTTCGGTGGTGACGCCGCACACCAGCAGATTTTCGATGCCGTATTTCTCCAGCACGTCGGTGAGCTCGGTGGCGTAGAATGCGCCCTTGCCGGGCTTGTCGATCACGATCTCGCTGTCGAGCGGATAGAGTTCCGGGATGATGTCGTGGCCGGCCTCGCCGCGAATGAGAATGCGTCCCATGGGACCGGGGTCGCCGATGCGAAGGGATGGCGCGCCGCGCTCGACTTTCGCCGGCGGCGCGTCGGAGAGATCGGGCAGATGGCCCTCGCGCGTGTGGATCACCAGCATGCCGGTATCCCGCGCGGCCTTCAGCACGGCACCGATCGGCTTCACCGCACGCGCGAGCTGGCTGACGTCGTTGCCCAGCGTCTCGCCGAAACCGCCGGGCTCCATGAAGTCGCGCTGCATGTCGATGATGAGAAGCGCGGTGGCCGGCCAGTCGAGCTTGACCGGCTCCGGTTCGGCGCTGATGACACCCAGTGTCGGCTTGGTTGAGTTCAACATGACTCAAGGCCCCCGCGAGAACTCTCTCTGCAGGAGTTCTGCAAGCGCCATGCCATTGTGTACAATTGCGATTAAGCCGACGGCGCAGGAAAATTTACTGCGCTGTCAGAATGTTATTAGGAAAGCCGGGGTCTGCTTATTCGCTGTGCGGCGGCTTTGCGGCGTGCATTTGCCCAAAGGATGAGCGCTCTCCGTCGTTATTCCGGGGCGATGCGTAACGTCGAACCCGGAATCCATCGGGCGGCTAAACACGCGCTGAAATCGATCCGGGCTCGCGCGACGCGCGCCCCGGAACGACGAAGGTGGCGCTAGCGACCCGCTCCATACAGCCCCCGATGCTCCTCCCCATGGTGCGCGCAAGAGGCCTTCAGCGTCGTCATGTAGAGCGACCTTCAGGTCTTGAGGATCATGGGGTCGCCAGCGGCATGAGTTCGCGAAGACGTCGAGGGCTGTCGGCGCAGCAACGATATCGGCCGTACCGCGCAATACCTCTGCTTGGAGCATCTGGCGCGGGTGGCGCCATGGCCCGATCGGAGCCTCAGCTGTCTCCGTGATCTCAGTGTCGAGCGCGCTTGCAGTCACGATGTCCTCCGCAAGCAAGCCATGACCAGCAGGAGCGCCACGGATGCGGCCAGCGATATTGACTTCGCCTGTGCATGCCTTTGACTGTCACAATTCGCGTCGCGCAGCCGCTCCTCCCTCCCGCAGCGCAAACCCCAAGTCGAAGAAAAGCCAAACAAGAGACGAGGACTTCCGAATGACGCTGATGCAGGTCGAGCTGGACGACAAATACCGGCTCGAATCGAAGCGGATCTTCCTGTCTGGCACGCAGGCGCTGGTCCGCCTGCCCATGTTGCAGCGCGAACGCGACCGGCTTCAGGGCCTCAACACCGGCGGCTTCATCTCGGGCTATCGCGGTTCCCCGCTCGGCATGTACGACCACGCATTGTGGCGCGCGAAGTCACACCTCCAGCAGCACGACATCGCCTTCGTTCCCGGCTTGAACGAGGACCTCGCGGCGACCGCCGTCTGGGGCAGCCAGCAGGTCGGCCTGTTTCCCGGCGCGAAGGTCGATGGCGTGTTCGGCATTTGGTACGGCAAGGGGCCGGGCGTTGATCGCTCGGTCGACGCGCTCAAGCATGCGAATGCCGCCGGCACCTCGCTCAACGGCGGCGTGCTCGCGCTCGCCGGCGACGACCACGGCTGCCAGTCCTCGACACTGGCGCACCAGAGCGAGCAGGTCTTCGCAGCGGCGCTGATCCCTGTGATCAACCCAGCGACACTGCAGGACTATCTTGACCTCGGCCTCTACGGCTTTGCGCTGTCGCGCTTCTCCGGCTGCTGGGTCGGCTTCAAGGCGATCAGCGAGACCGTGGAGAGTTCGGCCTCGATTGACAGCGATCCCGAACGCATCCAGATCAAGCTCCCCAACGATTTCGAGATGCCGCCCGGCGGCCTCAACATCCGCTGGCCCGATCCGCCGCTGGACGCCGAGAGGCGCCTGTTCGGCCCGAAGATGGCGGCGGTGCAGGCCTTTGCGCGTGCCAACCAGCTCGATCGCATCGTGCTCGACTCCAGGCCGGCACGGCTCGGCATCGTCGCGACCGGCAAGGCTTATCTCGATCTGCGGCAGGCGCTGGCCGATCTGGGCATCACCGACAAGGATGCGCAGGATTTGGGCCTGCGCATCTACAAGGTCGCACTGACCTGGCCGCTCGAGGAAACCGGCGCCAAGCGCTTCGCCGAAGGGCTTCAGGACGTGCTGGTGGTCGAGGAGAAGCGCGGTTTCATCGAAGACCAGCTGATGCGCATCCTCTACAACATCGATGCGTCCCGGCGCCCGACCGTGACGGGAAAACGCGACGAGCGAGGCGCGCCGCTATTGCCGAGCGAGGGCGAACTGACGCCGACCGTCGTTGCAGCCGCACTGGTGGCGCGGCTGCGCAAGCTCGGCCACCACAGCCCGGTGCTTGAGCAGCGCCTCGCCCGGCTCGAGGCCTTCGACACTCCTGTTCCGGCCTCCCAGCAAATCAAACTGGCGCGCACGCCATTCTTCTGCTCGGGCTGCCCGCACAACACCTCGACGCGCGTGCCCGAGGGAAGCCGCGCCATGGCCGGCATCGGCTGCCACGGCATGGCCCTGAGCATGCCGACCCGCCGCACCGATCTGATCTCGCATATGGGCGCCGAGGGCGTGAACTGGATCGGACAAGCGCCCTTCACCACCGAGCAGCACATCTTCCAGAACCTCGGCGACGGCACCTACACCCATTCCGGACTGCTTGCCCTTCGCGCGGCATCGGCCGCCGGCATCAGCATCACCTACAAGATCCTCTACAACGACGCCGTCGCGATGACCGGCGGCCAGCCGGCCGAGGGCGGCTTCAACGTTGCCCAGATCGCTCAACAGGTCTGGGCCGAGGGCGTCAAGCGCCTCGCGATCGTCTCCGACGATCCCACCAAGTACCCTGACGGCAATTACTTCCCGCAAGGCGCGACCATCCATCATCGCCGCGAGCTTGACGCCGTTCAGCGCGAGCTGCGCGACATCAAGGGCCTTACGGTCATCGTCTACGACCAGACCTGCGCCGCGGAAAAGCGCCGCCGCCGCAAGCGCGGGCTGTATCCGGATCCCGCCAAGCGCGCCTTCATCAACGAGCTGGTCTGCGAAGGCTGCGGCGACTGCTCGCAAGCCTCGAACTGTGTCTCGGTGCAGCCGCTGGAGACCGAGTTCGGCCGCAAGCGCCAGATCGACCAGTCGAACTGCAACAAGGACTTTTCCTGCGTCGAGGGCTTTTGTCCGAGTTTTGTCACCGTGCATGGCGGCACGCTCAAGCGGATCAAGACATCGACAGTCGACTCAGGCCAGCTGTTTGTCGACCTGCCGCTGCCACCCGCGCGTGAGCTGGACGCCCCCTACAACATCCTTGTCACCGGCATCGGCGGCACCGGTGTCATCACCATCGGCGCGCTGCTCGGCATGGCCGCCCATGTTGACGGCCGCGGCTGCTCGGCGCTGGATTTCACCGGTCTGTCGCAGAAGAACGGCGCGGTGATGAGCCATGTGCGCATCGCCGCGAAGCCGGAAGACATCTCCGCGGTCCGGATCACCACCGGCGGCGCGGACGTCATCCTCGGCTGCGACATGATCGTCTCGGCAGGTCCCTCGGCGCTCAGCCGCGCCGAACGCGGAACCACGAAAGCGTATATCAATGCCGATCTCCAGCCGACCGCGAGCTTCGTGCAAAACCCCGATCTCGATTTCGAGATGGGCACGATGCAGACCGTGCTGCGCGACGCCGTCGGCGACAACAACCTCGACATCATCGACGCCACAGGTATTGCCTCCGCGCTGATGGGCGATTCGATCGCGACAAATCCCTTCATGCTCGGCTTCGCCTTCCAGAAGGGCGCGATCCCGCTGTCGCTGGAAGCGCTGCTCCGCGCCATCGAGATCAACGGCGCCGCGATCGAGATGAACAAGCTCGCCTTCACCTGGGGACGTCTCGCCGCCCACGACATGTCGCGGGTGCGCAGCGTTCTGCAGTTCAGGAGCCGGGCCTCCACGCCGGCGAAGTCGCTCGACGACATCATCGCGACGCGCGCCGAGTTTTTGACCGGCTATCAGGACAAGGCCTACGCGGACCGCTACCTCGCGGCCGTTGCCAAGGTGCGGAAGGCGGAGAAGGCGGTCTCGCCGTCATCCACGGAGTTGACCGAAGCTGTCGCGAAAAACCTGTTCAAGCTGATGTCCTACAAGGACGAGTACGAGGTCGCGCGGCTCTACACCGACGGCAGCTTCTCCAAGAAGGTCTCGGAGAAATTCGACGGCGACTTCAAGCTGAAGTTCTATCTGGCCCCGCCGATCTTCGCACAGCGCGACAAGACCACCGGACATCTCCAGAAGAAGGAATTCGGCGGCTGGATGATCCACGCCTTCCGCGTGCTGGCCAAACTGAAATTCCTCCGCGGCGGCGCGTTCGATCCGTTCGGCCGCACCGAGGAGCGCCGGACCGAGCGGAAGCTGGTCGCGGATTATCTCGACATGATCGATCAGCGGATCGCCGGGCTGAAAGCGGAGCAGATCCCGCTATTGGCGAGGCTCGCGCGGCTGCCGGAGACGATCCGCGGCTTCGGGCATATCAAAGAAGCCAACATCAAGGTGGCGGCGGCGGAGAAGGCGCGGCTGGAAGCGGAACTGGAGAACAGCCGCTTTGCGGTGGCGGCGGAGTAGCGGAAGACTGGTGCTACATTCTCGGTGTCATCGCCCGCGAAGGCGGGCGATCCAGTACTCCGAGGCGGTTGTGATTAGTCCGATGGGCTGCGGCGTACTGGATGCCCCGCCTTCGCGGGGCATGACAGCGGTGGGGATGGTTAAACTGAGGCTGTGGCCGTGCCCATCGCTGCCACACTCCCCTCCGCCAGATGCCTTCCCGCGATGTAGCCGAATGTCAGCGCCGGCCCGAGCGCGATGCCCGGCCCGGGGCAATTGCCGTTCATGATCGAGCCCATGTCGTTGCCGCAGGCGTAGAGGCCCGTAACCGGCGTGCCATCCTCGCGCAACACGCGCGCCTGGGCATCGACCTTCATGCCGATCGCCGTGCCGAGATCGGCTGGATAGATGCGCATCGCAAAGAACGGCGCGCAGAGGATGGGCGCGACGCAGGGGTTCGGCTTATGGCTGATATCGCCGAGATATCGCTGATAGATGGTGCTGCCGCGACCGAATTCCGGATCTCGGCCGTCCTTCGCATCGGAATTGTAGTTTGCGATCGTCGCCGCGAGTGTCGACGGCTTGATGCCGATCCTCGCTGCGAGCTGCGCGATATCAGCGGCCTCGATTAACTCGCCGCCCGCCGCATAGCGCCTGATATTGCGCGTGAACGGCCTGATACGGCCTAGGCCGTAGCTCCACAGGAACGGACGGTCGCAGATCAGATAGAACGGCCGGTCCGGGTCGCCATTGCCATCGCGCAGCATGGCGAGCACGAACTCGTGGTACGACAGCGCCTCGTTGACGAAGCGCCGGCCGGCTGCATTGACCGCGATCACGCCGGGCTTGGCGCGGTCGGTCACAATGTGCGGGAAAACGCCTCGGCTCCCATCGGCGCGCCGGAACAGCGAGGCCGGCACCCAATAGGCCGGGCTCGTCGCATCCGTATTGAGCGCGGCGCCGGTTGCAGTCGCAAGGCGGAGCCCGTCGCCAGTAGCGGACGTGTGGGTCGCCGAGATGAATCCGGCCGCGGGTGGGAAGAAGTGTTTTCGCAAGGTCGCGTCGTGCGAAAAGCCGCCGGTCGCGAGCACCACACCGCGCCGCGCGGCGATCAGGCGATCGCGCGAGCCATGACGGATAATTACACCGCCGACGCGCTCGCCCTGCATAGACAGGCCTTCGACGTCCGCGCTAAAGAGGATCTCAACCTGCCGCGCCAGCAGCGAGGCATACAGCCGTGCGGCGAGCGCATTGCCGAGATGCAGCGTCGTGCCGCGCGAGCTCCGCAGCCGCTGCCACGCATACTCCGAAACCAGCCGCATCGCGCGAACAGTCGAGCGCAGCGATCTTCCGGCCCGGCGCAGATGCGGGATGTCGAGGCGGTTGACCATCATCCCGCCGAATCGCGTGAACTCCGGCAGCGGTGCGCGCAGCCGCGCGAAATGCGCGCCCAGCCGCGTGCCGTCGAAGACGACCGGCTCGAGCACGCGCCCGCCCGCGGTCGCGCCCAGCCGCTCCAGATAATAGTCCGGACAGGCTTTCACCGGCTGGAGGCGCACTTGCGTGTTGGCTTCGAGATAGGCGACCGCCTCCGGTCCGCGCGCGAGGAAGGCGGCGCGCAGGCCCGCATGGGCGAGCTCGGGCACTGTGCTCGACAAATATTGCACGGCGTCCGTGACGCTGTCGGCGAGCCCCGCCTCTTTCATCTTGGCATTGGCGGGAATCCAGACCATGCCATCGGACCACGCGGTGGTGCCGCCGACGAAGGCGGTCTTCTCGATCACCAACACGCGCAGGCCTTCGGCGGCGGCGACGGCCGCGGCCGTTATGCCACCGGCGCCGGCGCCGACGACAATGACATCGTAGGTCTCATGCGCCGGCATCATGCGGCGGGGTTCCCGAAGCGAGCCATGACACCGTCATACCCCGCTTGGGCGCCCGCACGCTAGCGCGCCGGCTTGCGCTCGACCGGGTCGATCTCGATCGCCCGCAGGCGGCCGAGCCGCAGCACGTCCATAGCCAGCCGCCGGCCGATCCGGTCGCGGTCGAGCACACGGATCAGATCGTCCACGCCGTTGATCTCGACGCCGTCGAGGCCGATCACGACATCGCCGGACAACAGGCCCGCCTTCGCCGCCGGCCCGTCCGGCTCGATCTGCGCCAGCAGCGCGCCCATTTTGTTCTCGACGCCGGCCAGCACCGCGTGCCGCCGCGGGATCGGCGCGGTCTGGCCGGCCACGCCGATATAGGCGCGACGGACATAGCCGTGGCGGATGATCTCCGACAGCACGAACTGCGCGGTGTTGCTGGCGACCGCAAAGCAGATCCCTTGCGCGCCATTGATGATCGCGGTGTTGATGCCGATCACCTCGGCATTCGACGACACCAGCGGCCCGCCCGAATTTCCGGGATTGAGCGCAGCATCGGTCTGGATCACGTCCTCGATGGTGCGGCCACTGACCGAGCGGATCGAGCGCCCGAGCGCCGAGACCACGCCGGCAGTGACGGTCGATTCAAAGCCGAGCGGATTGCCGATCGCGATGACGAGCTGGCCGCGCCGCAAGGTCTTGGAGTTGCCGAGCGCCGCATAGGGCAAGTCCCGCACACCGTTGGCGCGAAGCAACGCAAGATCAGTGTCGGGATCGACGCCGAGCACCCGGGCGTCGCCGACATGGCCCTCAACGTCGCGTAGCCGGATCTCCTTCGACGAGCCGACCACGTGGCTATTGGTGAGAACGAGCCCGTCCGGCGAGATCACGATGCCCGAGCCGAGCCCGCCGCGCTCGCGGCCGTTCGGCACTTTTGGTCCCGTCTCGACGCGCACGACGGCTGGACCGACGCGCTCGGTCACGTCGATTACGGCATTGGAATAGGCGTCCAGCAGGGCCCGGTCATCGACCGGAGCGGCCGCTTCCGTTCGCGATGACGCGGCGCCATCGACGATATCTGAGGTGAAATCCAGCATGATAGGAGTCCTTGAGGCTCACACAGATGGTGGCCTGCTCCGTCAGGCGCAAGGGACCCGTCCGGGGCGCAAGGCTGGACTGCCCAGGTGGCTAGGGCACTCGCCGCAGCGTGCCTGCCCTTGCCTTGACCGGATCGAGCAGCGACCAGTCGCCGTCCGGGAGCACGTAGCCCTTGGGAAAAGGTGCGCGCAGTTCGAGACCGAGCGAGCGCAGCACCCGATCGTCGCGGTAGTAGCATTGCAGCACCACGCGGACGAGCGTGGCCGCAGCCGCACCGCCGGAACTGCGAAACTCCTGCGCCACCGCATCGCGCTTCGCCGCATCGAGCTCAGTCAACGGCTGGCCCGCGAGCCGCGCCAGATAGTCCAGCGCCGCCACCACCAATTCGGCGTCACGTCCGAGCGTCGCCAGCATGTCGGCCTGGATCGCGGGGTCGTCGGCGCCCGGCACCTTGTACTCATCGCTCGCGGGAACGATCATCGCGGCGATGGTGCGGAGGTCGTCGCGCTGGGCGCGTGTCAGTTGATTGTCTGCGGACATGACGGCCTCAGTCAAAGAGGTTGGCGAGGCGCTGCTTCATCTGGTCGGCGATGTAGAGCGCGAGGGCCTGAATGGTGGACGTTGGATTCACGCCGCCCGAGGTGACGAAGATGCTGCCGTCGACGATGAAGAGGTTCTTCACGTCGTGCGTGCGGCCCCATTCGTTGACGACGGAGCGTTCGGGATCGGTGCCCATGCGTGCCGTGCCGAGCAGGTGCCAGCCGCCCCAGGGGATCGGCGAGTTGACGCAGATGTCGGTCGCTCCCGCCGTTTCGAGAATCTCGCGGCCGCGCGCCAGCGCATGCTCCATCATCTTGCGGCTGTTCTCGCTGATCGTGTAATTGATCTTCGGCGCGGGAATGCCGTGGCCATCCTTCAAGACCGGATCGAGCGTGACTTGGTTGTGCTCCTCCGGCAGGTCCTCGCAAATCGCGGAAAAGCCGAGCCGGTGGCCGTTGAGCTTGCGGAAGATGCGGTGATGATCGGCGCCCCACGGCAAAATGCCCTTCTGCTCGCTGACGACAGCCTCGAACACCGGCCCGGCGCCGCGCACGAACTGGACGCCGTAGCCGCGCACGAAGCCGCGCGAGAGGTCCGTGTCATACCATTCCTTGCTCCACAGGCAGGTCGGCGGCGCGCGGTTGCTATCGGTCGGCTCCTTCACATAGCCGTAGATCTGCGCATAGGGATGGAACATCAGGTTCTTGCCGACGAGGCCCGACGAATTGGCAAGCCCGTTCGGAAAGCGGTTCGACGCCGAGTTCAGCAGCAGTCGCGGCGTGCCGACGCCGTTGCAGGCGATGATGACGACATGCGCCGGCTGGAACTGCTCGACGCCGTCCTTGTCGTAGTAGACCACGCCGGTGGCCATGCCGTTCTCGTCCGTGGTGATCTCGCGCACCCGGCAGTGCGTACGCAGCTCGACGCCAGCGCGGACCGCGTGCGGCCAATAGGTGATGTCCGTCGAGGATTTAGCGCCTTGCGCGCAGGCCGGCGTGCAATGGCCGAGATTGATGCAGCGCGCGCGGCCCTCGTAGTCCATGGTCGCGACCGTCGTGTCCGAGGGCCACCAGTGCCAGCCGAGCTTGTTCATGGCCTTGCCGATGATCGCACCGGACAATCCGAGCGGCTGTTGCGGCATCGGCGGATGCGTCAGCGGTGACAGCGGGTCACCCGACAGGCCGGACGTGCCCATCATCCGGTCGTTCTCTTCGAAGAACGGGGTCAGTGCGTCGTAGTCGATCGGCCAGTCGTCCGCGACGCCGTCGAGCGTCCTCACCTTGAAATCGGAAGGATGCAACCGCGGCCAGTGCGCGGTGTACATCACCGTCGAGCCGCCGACCGCATTGTAGTTGACGACCTTGATCGGCGAATTGTCGTCGTTGATCGGATAGTCCTCGGGCCGGCCGCGGACGTTGGGGCTGGACGACCACTCGCCGTAGAACTTGGCCTCCCAGTCCCGGCCCGTGCTGGGATATTCCGCCGGGTTCATCCAGCCGCCCTGCTCCAGGCAGAGAATGTGCATCTTGGTCTCGGCCAGTGACCACGCCACCGCCGCGCCTGAAGCGCCGGCGCCGATGATCAGGACGTCCACGGGGTCTTTCATCGCGAAATTTTCCTCCCTTCGCCGCTTCCCGGGCGATTCGGCCTCCGCTCTGCAAGGCCGGCGAACGATAGGATCAGAGCTACGGCCGAGTAAAGCCACGAGGCCGGAATGTCGCACTTCGCGGGGCGCAGACCATTGGTATCGCCACATCCGGATGCTAGGAACAAGGCGCACGAGCCATCGATAGCGAGACCTTATGTCCTTCCGAAACTCCTTTGCCAGCGCCCGCGCTTTTGCGTTCGTTTCCTTTCTCGCCCTGTCCGGATTTCTGGGCACCACCGGCCCCGCCTCCGCGCTGACCGCCGCAGCGACGGTCCGCGACGGCAACGCCATTCAGCTCGGCGACGTCACCTATCGTCTCGACGGCGTCGACGCACCCGAGCTGGACCAGGTCTGCATCGACGATCACGCCGATCCCTGGACCTGCGGCATCGAGGCCCGAGATCAGCTCGCCAAGCTGATTGGCAAGCGATCGGTGCGTTGCGACGATGTCGGACCGGAAAAGAGTTTCGGCAAGCGGCACCGCGCGATCTGCACGGCCGAAGGCGACAAGACCAGCTTGAACGAGCAGCTGGTCAAGCTCGGCTATGCCATTGCCCGCGAGCCGGTCAAGGCGAACGTCAAGTCGGCCGCGGCCGACGCAAAATCGACCTCGGCCGGAATTTGGAAGGGCTGCTTTGTCGCACCGCAAGAATTCCGCACCGGCAAGAAGGATGGCGCGCTGCTGGGCGCCGCCTGCCGCGCCGACCGCGACAAGGAGATTCGCGCGGCGTTATTTCCCGAGGATCTGACGATGCCGCCGAGCTGTGGCATCAAGGGCAAGCTTGCGGTGCGCGCGCGCGTGACCGGCAATATCGGCATCTACCATTTACGGGGCTGCCCGAGCTACCCCGCGACCACCAAGCCGGATCGCTGGTTCTGCTCGGAAGACGACGCCCAGGCTGCGGGCTTCCGCAAGGCCTACAATTGCCGACGGCCGAAATGACGAAGCTCATCACGCAGCCGTGAGCGCAAGCCGGAGACAGTATTCATCCGGAATTGAACTCCATCGAGAGTTTCTGCATTTGTAAGCGTACGCGAGCGCTTTGCGCGAGCGTTTCCTTGGCGGCAATCCGGCTCTGGCCCGATTGCTTTGCTCGGGCGTTTCCTCCCTAGACTTGGGCCGCTTGTCACAACAAGCGGCTCTTCTTTTTTGCATAATGCGCTAGCGGCGCATTGGCATGATCTGATCCATGGCTGGCATGTTCGCATTCAGATGCGCCATGATCCAGACGGTGCCACCGACCACCAGGAACACGACCAGCAGCCCGAAGGCGAGCGCCAGCACGTTGTTGGTGTTATCGGGGCCGGTGGTGATGTGCAGGAAGAACACAAGGTGCACGCCCATTTGCGCGATCGCCAGCACGATCAGCGCGACGGGAATGGAAGGCTGCCAGACCAGATCCGTGCCGGCGATGAAGAACGAGGTCGCCGTCAGCAGCAGCGCAAGCACGAGACCGACCACATAGCCGAGAATCCTGGTGCCGACACTGTGTTGCTCTTCCTCGCCCGGCGCGAGGTCGTGTTCGGTCCGCATATGTGCCTGATCGCTCATACGCCGCTCCCAAGCAAATAGACGACGGAGAAGACCCCGACCCAGACAATGTCGAGTGCATGCCAGAACAACGCAAAGCACATCATCCGGCGCAGCACGTCGGCACGAAAACCCTTTGCGAAGACCTGGGCCATCATGGTGAGGAGCCACAATATGCCGGCCGAGACGTGGAGGCCGTGGCAGCCGACCAGGGAGAAAAACGCAGTCAGGAACGCGCTGCGCGATGGGCCATAGCCTCGCGCGACGAGATCGGCGAACTCGCGAAACTCGATGACCAGAAAGATGAGGCCGAGCAAACACGTCACGGCCATCCCGAGATAGAACCAGAGCCGGTTGCGCACATCGGCCGCGATACTCGCCATGCCACAGGTGAAGCTCGACAGCAGCAGGCAGACCGTCTCGATCGCGACGTTTCGCTGCTCGAATATCTCCGAACCCTTCGGGCCGCCGGCGGTCTGGTCAGACAGCACCGCATAGGCCGCAAAGAAGCAGGAGAACATCACGATGTCGGAGAGCAGGAAGATCCAGAAGCCATAGGCGGTCACGATTCGCTTCGGCGCCGGGCCGGGATGCTCGATGACGAGCCCGATGTGGTGGGGATCGGCGTGCGCACGGCCGGCGGTCGCGGTCATTGACATCAGACTGTCCCCGCCATGCTGACAAGACTGCGCCGCTCCTCGAGATTGACGCGGTCTATCGCCGCGACTTCCTCGGCCGGAATGACGTATTCGTCATGGTCGCGCCAGGCGAACACGACGAAGGTCGCGAACGCTCCGATACCGCCCAAAATCACCATCCACCAGATGTGCCAGATCAGCGCAAAGCCCATGACCGTGGCGAAGAACGCGCAGACGAACCCGGTCGGCGAGTTCCTGGGCATCTCGATGTCACGATACTCGGGCGCATCATGCTGGAGCGATTGCTGCTTGGCATGGGCCTTCAGATCCCAATAGGCATCCTCGCCGCGCACATCGGGATTGAAAGCGAAGTTGAAGACCGGCGGCGGCGACGACGTCGCCCATTCCAGCGAGCGGCCGTCCCAGGGATCGCCAGTGTGGTCGCGCAGGGCCTCGCGGTTGCGGATGCTGACCACGAGCTGCATGATCTGGCAGATCACGCCGATCGTCAGCACGGCCATGCCAACGGCTGCAACCAGCATCCAGGGCCGCCACGCCGCGACGTCATAGTGCTGCATGCGCCGCGTCATGCCCAGCATGCCGGCGACGTAGAGCGGGATGAAGGTGACATAGAAGCCGAGGAAAGTGAACCAGAACGCGAGCTTGCCCCAGCGGTCGTTGAGGCGAAAGCCGAACGCCTTCGGAAACCAGTATTCGAAGCCGGCGAAGGCGCCGAACAGCACGCCGCCGATGATGACGTTGTGGAAGTGCGCGACCAGGAACATGCTGTTGTGGAGGATGAAATCGGCCGGCGGCACCGCGACCAGCACGCCCGTCAATCCGCCGATAATGAAGGTGACCATGAAGCCTATCGACCACAGCATCGGCGTCTCGAAGCGGATGCGGCCGCCATACATCGTGAACAGCCAGTTGTAGATCTTCACCCCGGTCGGTATCGCGATGATCATGCTGGCGATGCCGAAGATGGCGTTGACGTCGGGGCCCGCGCCCATCGTGAAGAAGTGATGCAGCCAGACCATGAAGGAGATGACGCAGATCGCCATGGTCGCCAGCACCATCGAACGATAGCCGAACAGCGCCTTGCCGGAGAAGGTCGAAACCACCTCGGAGAAGATGCCGAAGGCCGGCAACACCAGGATATAGACCTCGGGATGTCCCCAGGCCCAGATCAGGTTCATGAACATCATGACATTGCCGCCGGCCTCGTTGGTGAAGAAGTGGAAGCCGAGATAGCGGTCGAGCAGCAGCATCGCGAGGGTGGCGGTCAAAATCGGGAAGGCCGCGACGATGAGAAGATTCGAGGCCAACGTGGTCCAGCAGAACATCGGCATGCGCAGATAGTTCATGCCTTTGGTGCGCAGCTTCAGCACCGTCGTCACGAGATTGATACCGGCCACCAGCGTGCCGACGCCGGATATCTGCAGCGACCACGCGTAATAGTCGACACCGACGCCCGGCGAGTAGGACAGTTCCGACAGCGGTGGAAACGCGAGCCAGCCGGTGCGGGCGAACTCGCCAATCACGAGCGAGAGATTGACCAGCAGCGCACCGGTCGCTGTCAGCCAGAAGCCGACCGAATTGAGCGTCGGGAAAGCGACATCCCGCACGCCAAGCTGGAGCGGCACGATGAGATTCATCAGCCCGATGACGAACGGCATCGCCACGAAGAAGATCATGATGGTGCCGTGCGCGGAGAATATCTGGTTGTAGTGCTCCGGTGGCAGATAGCCCTGCGACTGGTAGGCGACAGCCTGCTGGATCCGCATCATGATGGCGTCACTGCCGCCGCGCAGCAGCATCACCGACGCCAGCAGGATATACATCACGCCGATCCGCTTGTGATCGACGCTGGTGATCCACTCGTGCCAGAGATAGGGCAGATGTCCCTTCACCACGACCCAGGCCAGCACGGCGAGAATCCCGACCAACACCACGGCGCCCGCGATCAGCGGTATAGGCTGGTCGAACGGGATCGCCGACCAGTCGAGTTTACCGAGCATCATGGCCTCCACTTTGCGCACGGCCTGCTTCAGATGCGAGCTCCGGGCCCGGCCCCGGCGGAATGTGCTGGGTCGCGATCAGGTCGAACAGCCGGGGATCGTCGAGCCGGTAGGTCGGCCTGCCCTTCTCGACGCCCTGCTGCATCAGCTTCTTGTAGCTGTCCTCATTGAGGACGGCATCGCTTTTCGCCGTGGTCGCCACCCAATCCGGAAAGGCGAGCGGCGAGATCACGTTGACGTCGAACATCATGTCCGGAAACCCGTCGCCGGAGAAATGGGCCGACAGGCCCTGCAGCTTGCCCTCGTTGTCGGCGCGCAGGTTCAGCTTCGTCACCATTCCGTTCATGGTGTAGATCATGCTGCCGAGCTGCGGGATGAAGAACGTGTTCATCACGCTTGACGACGTCAACTGGAAATTCAGTTCGGCGCCCGCCGGCACCGTCAGGGTGTTGACGGTGGCGATGCGCTGGTCCGGATAGATGAACAACCATTTCCAGTCGAGCGAGACGGCCTGAATGCGGACCGGGCTGCCGGTGCCAGGCACGGGTGCTGCGGGATCGAGCTGATGCGAGCCGATCCAGGCGACGCCGCCGAGCAGGATCACGGTGAGCGCGGGGATCGCCCACACCACCATTTCCACCCGCCCGGAATAGACGAAGTCCGGCTGAAATTTTGCTTTCGGATTCGAGGCGCGAAACCAGAATGCAAAAGCCAGGATCGCGAAAATGGTCGGCACCACGATCGCGAGCATGATGAAGACGGAATCGACCAGGATGGTGCTGTTGGCCGCAGCCACAGGCCCTTGTGGATCGAGCAGATTCATCGGCAAGCCACTGGCGGTTGGGAAGCCCCGGGACAGAGCCTAACGTGGGAACGGCTCCGGCAGCAAACGCGATCGTGTGAGGTCGGTTCCTAACGGGGCAGGTCGATCGTTCGCCCTTCTCGCGCGGCGGCATGCAATTCCATGCGATGTCAATGACATGAAAGCTGGAGCCCGGCCCTTCTCTCCGCTCGGGGCGATTGCTAGAGTGCACGAAAATATTCGGGATGAACGACATGCAGGGGCTCGAGGACGATCCCGGTCTCGCCGGCAAGGTGGCGCTGGTCACCGGCGGCGGCGCTGCGGGCGACGGCATTGGCAACGGCCGCGCGGCCGCAATTCTGCTGGCCCGCGCCGGCGCCAAAGTTCTGGTGGCCGATCGCGAGCTCAAGCTCGCTGAACGAACCGTCGAGATGATCGCAGCCGAAGGCGGCACGGCCGCGGCGCATGGCGGTGACGTCACCAGCGAGAGCGATTGCAGGACGCTGGTCGAAGCCACGCTTGACCATTGGGGCCGGCTCGATTTCCTCGACAACAATGTGGGCATCGGCAGCCGCGGCAGCGTGGTGGACGAAGCGCCCGAGCAGTATCGCCGCGTCATGCAGGTCAATGTCGAGAGCATGTTCCTGCTCTCCAAACACGCGATCCCTGCGATGATCAAGACCGCGCGGGGCGGCGCGATCGTCAACATCTCGTCGATCTCGGCGCTGCGGCCGCGCGGGCTCACGAGCTACACGACATCGAAGGCCGCCATCATCGGTCTCACCCGCGCGATGGCGGTCGATCACGGCCGCGACAACATCCGCGTCAACTGCATCTGCCCCGGGCCGATGTACACGCCGATGGTCTATGGCCGCGGCATGAGCGAACAGGCGCGCGCTCAGCGGGCCAAGGCGTCTTTGCTGAAAACGGAAGGCACCGGCTGGGACGTCGGCCACGCCGTCAAATTCCTGCTCAGCAATTTTGCGCGCTATATCACCGGACAGGTGCTGCTGGTGGACGGCGGGGTGACGCTGCAAGCGCCCGAACGCGAGTCACAAGAACACTAGCAAGGAAGGAAACACAGGGATGGCCCGCCTGCCCTATCTCGAGGCCGACCAGGTCGCGCCCGAATATCGCGACATGCTCAAGCGCAACACCAATTTGCACAAGCTGTTGGTCAACTCGCCGGAGATGGCGCGCGCCTTCAACGGCATCGGCGGATACATTCGCTTCAAGAGCAAGCTCGACCCGCGCCTGCGGGAGCTTGCGATCCTCCAGGTCGGCTGGATGGAGAAATCGGAATACGAGTTCACTCACCACGTGAAGATCGGCAAGGAGTTCGGCGTCACCGACGATGACATCGCCGGCCTGATGGCTGAGACCGACGGCAAACCCTCGACGCTCGAGCCACAGGCGAAGGCGATCCTGAAAGGTGCCCGCGAGATGGTACGCGAGCTCGCGATGTCGGACGCAACCTTTACCGAGATCAGGCAGCATCTCTCGGACGAGCACATGGTCGACCTCGTGCTGACCATCGCCTTCTATTGCGGCGTGGTGCGCGTGCTCGCCACCATGAAGATCGACAACGAGCCATATTACAAAGAGGTACTCCAGCAGTACCCGATCCCGGGAGTGAACTGACATGCGCGTGAAGGACAAGGTTGCGATTATCGTCGGCGCCGGCCAGAGCCCCGGCGAAGGCATGGGCAACGGCCGCGCCACCGCACTGACCTTCGCGCGCGAGGGCGCCAAGGTGCTGTGCGTCGATCATCATCTGGAATCGGCACAGGAAACCGCCGCCATGATCGCCGCGAAGCATGGCACCGCCGCGGCGTTCAAGGCCGACGTGACCAAGATCGCCGACATCGAGGCGATGGTCGCGGACGCGCAGGCGCGCTGGGGCCGGATCGACGTGCTGCACAACAACGTCGGCGTCAGCCTGTCCGGCGGCGACGCCGAGTTGCTTCAGATCACCGAGGAAGCCTTCGACCGTATCGTCGCGATCAATCTGAAGAGCTGCATTTGGGCGGCGAAAGAGGTGATCCCGATCATGCGCGCGCAAGGAAGCGGCGCGATTATCAACATCTCCTCGATGGCGGCGATCACCACCTATCCCTATGTCGCCTACAAGGCGACGAAGTCGGCGATGATCGCCTTCACCGAACAGCTCGCCTACCAGAACGCGGAACACGGCATCCGCGCCAACGTCATCCTGCCGGGCCTGATGAACACGCCGATGGCCGTCGACACCCGCGCCCGCGAATGGCACAAGACCCGCGCCGAAGTCGAAGCCGAGCGCGACAGCAAGGTGCCGCTGCGCAGGAAGATGGGCACGGGGTGGGACGTCGCGAATGCCGCGCTGTTCCTGGCGTCGGACGAGGCCAATTTCATCACGGGCGTGACATTGCCGGTGGATGGCGGGGCGAGTGTGAGACGGGGGTAGGCGCCGCAAGCGCAGTGCCTCTTCCTTCTCCCCTTGCGGGAGAAGGTGGCGCGAAGCGCCGGATGAGGGGTTCTCTCCGCACATGCACAAGGAGTTCGCGGATAGAACCCCTCACTCGTCTCGCCGCTATGCGGCGAGCCACCCTCTTCCCGCAAGGGGCGAGGGTACACCTCCACCGCGGCTCAGCGCACGCTTGTCACCCGCCAGATTGTCCCGTTGCCATCCTCCGACACCAGCAGCGATCCATCCTTCGCCACAGCAACACCGACCGGCCGCCCCCACACCTCGGTGTCGCTCACCACGAATCCCGTGACGAAATCCTCGTACTCGCCGGTCGGCTTGCCGTCCTTCATCCGGATGCGGATCACCTTGTAGCCGGTGCGCTTCGACCGGTTCCAGGAGCCGTGCTCGGCCGCGAAAGCATCGCCCTGGTATTCGGATGGAAACTGCGTGCCCTGATAAAAGGTCATGCCGAGCGAGGCCGAGTGCGGTTGCACCAGCACATCGGGTATCGTCACCTTGTCCTTGAGGTCCGGCCGCGCGCCGGCATGGCGCGGGTCTTCGTTGCCGCCGATATAGAACCACGGCCAGCCGTAGAACGCGCCTTCCTTCACGCTGGTCACATAGTCAGGCACGAGATCGTCGCCGAGCCCGTCGCGTTCGTTGGTCGAGCACCACGGCAGCCCGGTCTGTGGCTGGACCGCGAGTCCGACGCAGTTGCGGATACCAGTGGCGTAGATCTTCCGCTCCTTGCCATCAGGATTGAAGGCCAGCACGGCGGCGCGCTCGGTCTCGCTCGCCCACGCCGCACCAAGCGGATGGGTTTTCGACCACACATCCAATCCGCCCGGCGGCGTACCCATGCCCTCGGCGACGTTGCTGAGCGAGCCGACCGACACCAGCATGCGCTTGTTGTCAGGTGTGAAGACGATGTCGCGGGTGGAATGACCGCCGTCATGCGGCAGGCCCGCCACGATCGTCTCCGCCTTGCCGCGCGCCTTGAGATCGCCGGCCTGGTACGGAAAGCGGACCACGCTGTCGGTGTTGGCGACATAGACCCATTGCGGATTATCGCCGTTCGGAAAGAAGGCGATGCCGAAGGGCTGCCGCAGTCCGGCAGCGAACACCTCATTGGTCGCGGCCTTGCCGTTTTCGCCGGCGCGCATCACGCGGATGTTGCCCGCGCGCGTCTCGGCGACGAAGATATCGCCGTTCGGCGCCACGCGCACGATGCGCGGAGCCCGCAGGCCCTCGGCGAACAGCTCGATCTTGAAGCCGGTTGGCACCTGAAGCGCACCCTCCGGTGGGCGCGGCACCACGCGCGACGACCTCGCAACCGACCGCGTGGCGCCGGGCCTGACCAGATCCTGCGGCCGGATCAATCTGACCGTGCCAGGCTTGTCGGCCTGCCAATCGCCGTAGGCATCCTTGCCCTGCAGCACCGGCTCCGCCTGGGCGCAGCTCGCGACCGCGACCAGCCACCCGGCGGACATCGCTACGAACGAAATCCTGTTCCTCACGTCGTTTCCTCCCGGCCGTCACGTCTGGCGCATCAACGACGCGCAAACGTTCTGCGACAGGCCAAATGCCTGCCGAATCCCACGTCAGCTCATGCCCGCAGGATGTGCATCAGCCGCAGCCCATCGTACTGGAAAATGCGGCTGATCGGTGCGACACATTGTAAGGGCGGGGCCGCCGGTTGCGGTCATCAAGGCTGCGGCATTGGGGCTGCATCTGTTGGGGTGATCATGTGGGGATCCATCATATCGGAATGGGCGAGCCTGCTGCTCCGCTGGCTGCACGTGGTCGCCGCGATCGCCTGGATCGGCAGTTCCTTCTATTTCATCGCCCTCGACCTCAGCCTTAGGCCCCGGCGCGATCTCCCCGACGGCGTGCAAGGCGAGGCCTGGCAAGTCCATGGCGGCGGCTTCTACCGGATCATGAAATATCTGGTCGCGCCTGCCCAGATGCCGGACGAGCTGACCTGGTTCAAATGGGAGGCCTACACCACCTGGCTGTCCGGCTTCGCGCTGATGGTGGTGGTGTATTATCTCGAGGCCGATTTGTTCCTGGTCGACAAGTCGATCCTCAACCTCACGCCATTCCAGGCCGGCCTGTTTAGCCTCTGCAGCCTCGCGCTGGCATGGCTGCTCTATGAAGGCGCCTGCCGCACCGGGCTCGCGCAACGCGAACTGCCCTTCGCCATCGGCGGCTATCTGTTCCTGGTCGCATTGACCTATGCTTTCACCCACGTGCTGAGCGGGCGCGGCGCATTCAACCAGATCGGGGCGATCATCGGCACCATCATGGTCGCCAACGTCTTCACGCTGATCATCCCGAACCAGAAGAAGATCGTAGCCGCCCTGCTCGCGGGACAGGCGCCCGATCCGAAGCTCGGCAAGTCAAGCAAGGAGCGCTCGGTTCACAACAACTATCTAACGCTGCCTGTCGTCGTGCTGATGATCAGCAACCACTATCCCCTGCTCTATGCCACGCGCTTCAACTGGATCATCGTCGCCATCATCCTGGCGCTCGGCCCCGTGATCCGGCACTTCTTCAACGAGGGGCATGCCGGGCGCAAATCGCCGTGGTGGGTGTGGGGCATCGCAGCGGCGGGCGTGATCGCGATCCTCTTCCTCTCCGCGGCCGGCCCGCGCGAGGTCAAGACAAGCGCGCTGTCGGCGCCGGTCACGGTGGCCAATGTCGAGGAGATCGTGACGTCACGGTGCAGCATGTGCCACGCCGCCGAGCCGGTCTGGGCCGGCATCGTGACCGCCCCCAAGGGCATATTGCTCGACGCGCCCGAGCATATCCATCGCAACATCCGCCTGATCGGCCGCGTCGCCGCCTGGTCCAATGCGATGCCGCCGGGCAACATCACCGAAATGACCAGCGAGGAGCGCGCCATTCTCGCCGCCTATATCGAGCAGGCGCGCTGACGCCGTCGCGCGTCGATATCGCCTTTCGCGGAATGAAATTTCCGCATGTCCCGCCGATTTGAAAATGACTTGACCGCCTATCCAGCGTAGACAGGATTTGTGGCTGCCAACGGCGGTCCAGTCAGTTTGCATTCGGGGAAAGAACAGTGGCTCTCAAGAACGTCATCGGCATCGACCACGCCGTGGTCATGGTTCAGGACCTCGACAAAGCCGCCGAGAATTACCGGCAGCTCGGCTTCACCCTCTCGCCGCGCGGCACTCACAGCGCACATATGGGCACCGGCAACTACACCATCATGTTCGACCCGGATTATATGGAGCTGCTCGGCGTGCTCGCCGCGACCGAGCACAATGCACCCGCGCGTGCTTTCCTGGACCAGCGCGGCGAAGGCATCGAGCGCATCGCCTTCACTGCGGTCGATTCCGCTGCCGGCGCAGAGGAAATCCGCGCACGCGGCCTGGAGCCGATCGGCCCGACCGATTTCGAAAGGCCCGTGACGCTGCCCGATGGCACGATCTCGGCGGCGAAATTCCGCACCTTCATGTGGCCGACCGCGGAAGCGCCCGGCGGCGTGCGCATTTTCGCTTGCCAGCACAAGACGCGGGAGACGGTGTGGATTCCCGAGCTGATGAAGCACGCCAATGCGGCCAAGCGGATCAAGCAGACATTGATCGCGACGCCCGAACCCGCGAAGGAGGCCGCGCATCTGGGACGGCTGATCGACCGCGAGCCGAAGAATGAAACCGACGACGCTGTGACCGTGGCCTCCGGTGGCGATCGGGCCGATTTCGTTTACTTGACGCTGGAGCAGCTCGGCAAACGCTATCCCGACGTGCCGCTCGCGGGTCTTTCCGAACGCGGAGGCGCTGCCCTGGTGCTCGTGAGCGGCGATCTCGCGGCCACCGAGAAGGCGCTTGGTTCGGCAGCGGTGCGCAGCGGGTCTGCGATCTGCGTGCCGCCGGCCAAGGCGAACGGCACTCTGCTCGCCTTTGTTGCCGGCTGATTTGAACTAATTCTTTAACAAACGTTTTACCGCGCCGTCCTAGGCTCCTGGGCTACCCGCGCCTTCAGGGGCCAAGCGCATGTTCAAAGAGAAATCGCCGATCGCCTATGACGCGCCGGCCGAACTGAAGAAGTGGCCGTCGCTGAAAGGCGAGAGGCAGAAGGATCGAGGTCCGCCCTATCTCGTCTACGACGGCACGCTCGCCGACTGCGTCCGCGAGCTCATGGGCAAGCCGATCAAAGGCATCTCGCTTTACGACATCATGACGAGGCCGCAAGCAGCGTTCGACCAGACCGTGCTATCGCCCGGCGATGCCGCCGAGATCGCGATGCGCAAGGACTTTCCCAAAGACTAGTTCGAGGCGCGCCTGCCGACGGACTTCCGCCGCTGCTCGGACGAGGAGTCCGTCGGCGCATCCAGGAAGACCACCGGTGTGCCGCGCTTGACGTGCTCGCCCAGCGCGCGCACGTCCCAATTGGTCAGCCTGACGCAGCCATGCGACGCGGACTTGCTGACCCTGTCGGGCTCCGCCGTTCCGTGGATGCCGTAACCCTGCGCGGACATGCCGATCCAGTATGCTCCTACCGGATTGTTCGGGCCCGGCTGAACATCGAACGGCTTTTTCGATTTGACGCTTCTGAACTTGTAGTCGGGGTTGTAGTGATAGACCGGATTCTCGTGGGCGCTGGTGACCTTGAGCGTACCGCTCGGCGTCGGACGATCCGGACTTCCGATTGACGCGGGATAGAATGCGATGAGGGTGCCGCCCTCGTCGAATGCTTTCAGCGTGCCGTTCTTCTTGTCGATGTCGAGCCGCGCGATGTGCGGCAGCTCTCGCCGCGCCGGAACGTTTGCAACGACGATGGTCTCTCCGGCCTTGTCGAAGGCCTTGTCCGGGTTGAGCGCCCTGAGCAGATCGGCGCTCATGTGGAATTTCTCGGCAAGCCCTTCGAGCGGACTGGTGTAGCTCAGCGCCTTCAGCGGCTTCATGTCATCAAGCTTGCCGGGCAGCTCCTTCAGAAACGGCCCCTTCACATCCGCATCCGTGATCTTGTATTCGATCAGGATCGGGCCTTCGCTCGCGGCGTTCAACTTATCCCAAAGCTCCGGTGCGATCGTTTTGTCGGATGCAACGCCGTTCTGCTCGGCGAATGCCTTCAGCGCCTTCTGCGCGTTCTCCCCGAGCTTGCCGTCGATCTCCCCCGGCGAGAACCGCGCACGGTCGAGCAAAATCTCAAGCTTCACGATCGATGCGTTGAGCTTATCGGCAGCAATTTGCTTTGCGGGACGCGCAGCGTCGTTCACCGCTGCTGGATCAAGATTGCCTGCAAGCGCCGCAGAGATCACCGACAGCGAAATCACCGCGCCAAGCATCCATCGCATCATCTCGCTCGTCCCAATTCGCCATGCCCGCAAATTCGCGGAGACAAGAGTTTCCCGGCGGGAACACCGTAGTAACACCGGCGGAACCGGTGAGACCGCAGCTTTGCCGCAATCGCACGGTTAAGAACTCCTTATCGCCGGCGCACCGCTGGCCGTTCACCCACAGTTCGAGGTTGCTCCAGCAAATGCGATTTGTCGTCGCGGCTTGCGCCGCGTTCATGATTCTGATGTGCGACTTCGATCCGTCGGTGTCCCGCCAAACGTCAGCCTTCGATCACACCGTTCTTCAAAACACTCAGGCCTCGCCACTTGTTCCGGTGGTCGAACTGTTCCTCGCAAGCGTGCAGGCGCTTGAGCTCGCCAATGCGCGTGCGGCCTATGAGGAGATGCCCGAGCCGCCGGATACGGTCGAACCCGTCGCGCAGGCGCCGGTTTCGCCGACGGAGCGCTTCTGCCACGCGCTTCGCGGAGCGGCCGAAGCCAGCGGCATTCCGGTGCCGTTCTTCGCACGTTTGATCTGGCAGGAGAGCCGCTTCAAGTCGAACGAGGTCAGCCAGGCCGGCGCGCAAGGCGTCGCACAGTTCATGCCGCAAACGGCAGCGGAGGTCGGGCTGGATGATCCGTTCGATGCGATGAAGGCGCTGCCGGCGTCGGCCAAATTCCTGCGCAAGCTACGCGACGATTTCGGCAATCTCGGACTTGCCGCAGCCGCCTACAACGCAGGCCCCGGCCGGATCCAGAAATGGCTTGCCAAAGAGAGCGAGCTGCCGCGTGAGACACGCGACTATGTCCGCATCATCACCGGCACCAGGGCCGAGGACTGGACCGAGCGCGCGGAAGCCCTCGCGATCCGGATCGACCTGCCGCGCGAAGCTCCCTGCGAGGGCATCGGCAGCCTGTCCAAGACGAAAGACGTCGCCTGGGTTCCGGTGAACCTGACGCCCTCGGTCACGACCATCATTCGCAAGGCGGAGCAACTGGCGGCGCGATTGACGGCCAGCCGCGCACGCAAGCGGCTCGCGTCCCTGATCCGGAAGAGCACCCACGGTAAGGCACGCAACATGATCGCCGCGCGCGCGGCGGGAAAGAGCGCGAAGGCCCGCGCCATCCGTTTTGCGGCGCGCGAACGATCTTCGGGCTGATGCGAAATCCGGAAGCTGCTCGATGGAGCGGCTTCCGGTGGTCCGCGAACTAGTCGATCTCCTCGATGATGCGGCGTTCGCTGGGCTCGACGACATAGGTCCGCGTATCGCGGTGGATGTAGCGGTACTCGCGCAGGTCGGGCGCGTCCCGGTAGACGCTGCTCGGGAATTCCTCGACCTCGACACTCTCGGGAACGCGGTCACCAACATGGATTTCGGACCGCGCAGTGCTGCCGGTGGTCTGTCGTTCGCTCCGTCCCTCGGTGCGGGTCTTCGCATGCTTGCGGATCACTTCGCGATCGCGATCCGAAAACTTGCGGGCGCTGCGCTCGCGCGTGGTCGTCGTTGTCGCGGTGGATTGTCCCGAGTAAGGCAGCACCGTCACGATCTTGTATGTCGCCGGATCGACCACCACGATCTCATCCTTCACCAGCGCAAAGCTGTAGCCGCGATATTGCGGCACGATCTCGACCACGTCGGGCGGCAGCGTCGACAGCTGGACATCGCGCGGCACCACCGTGCCGACGTTGAGCGAGAAATTGACGCTGGTCAGCGGCCGCACGTTGAGATGGGAGATGGACGCGCTGATCTTGGTCTCCTGCTGCTTGTCGAGGTTGACGTTAGTGCGGGCGGCGGTCTGTGAATTGGCGCCGGTCCGCTCGCCCTGCGCCTGATTGCTGCTCGGCGCGTTTGGCGATTGCTGGGCCTGGTTGGCGCCACCTGCACCAGGCGCCTGCTGTGCCTGATTGGTATTGTTCGACGGAGGATTGGAGCGATCCTGCGTCTGGTTCGCGTTCGCCGCCGGCGGATTGGCGCTCTGCTGCGAGGCGGGCTGGTTGCCGGCCGTGTTGGAGTTTGCCGTACCGCTGGCCGGCCGGGAGGACGTGTCCGCGCTGTTGGTGGCGTTGGTCCCGGAGCCGGAATTGGCCGACCCGGAAGACGGAGTGGTCGCCTGGGTATTCTGTGTCGACGCTGCCGGCGTTGATGATTGCTGCGGCTGCGACGTGGTCTGTTGCGTTTGTGCCGCGCCAGAGGGCGACGTGTTGGACGGAGCTGCGGAATTCGACTGGGATTGCGGCGTCTGCTCGGATTTGGTGTTCGTGCTTGGCGATTGCGCAAAGGCGGCGTTCGCCAGCACCAGCCCTAAGGCTGTCGTTGCCAACAGGCGGATCATGGTTCACTCCCTTGTTCGGTCAAAGCGTTGGCTATTAACCTGCGCTAAAACCGTCTGTTCCACTTTTTCCCGGGCGAATGCGCCGCCTGCAGGGAACCTGCGATGCCATCGAAAAGCGCCGGGATCATTGCCTATCGGAAGCGCCGGGGAATCGAGGTTCTCCTCGTTCATCCCGGAGGACCATTCTGGCGCAACAAGGACCTCGGTGCATGGTCGATCCCGAAGGGCGAGTATGCGGACGAAGAAGACGCAGACATCGCGGCGCGACGGGAGTTTGCCGAGGAGCTTGGACTTGAGCTGTCCGTGCCGCTGACTTCGCTTGGTCAGGTCAAGCAGCGCGGCGGCAAGATCGTCACCGCGTTCGCGGCTGAGTTGGACCTCGACGTGCGCAGCATTCGCAGCAACAGTTTCGAGATGGAATGGCCGCCGCGCAGCGGCAAACGTCAGACCTTTCCGGAGGTCGATCGTGCCGAATGGTTCACGCTCGCAGAAGCGCACGGGAAGATCAACACAGGACAGCGCCCGCTGCTCGAGCGGCTGGCTGAGGTGGTCGGCATCACGCCAAGCAGACGCCCTACTCCGCCTTGATGTTTGCCGCCGCCACGACTTCGGCAAGCTCCTTGGTCTCCTTCGCGATCTTGGCGGTGTACTCGGCCGGACTGAGCACGCTGACGACGCCCTGCGTCTCCAGCCGCTCACGTAACACGGGATCGTTGGCGGCGGCGACGATCTCCCGGTGCAGCATCTCGAGCGTCGGCGCGGGCGTTGCCTTCGGCATGAAGAAGCCGACCCAGAACGAGATGTCGAAGCCGGGATAGCCGGCTTCCGCGACGGTCGGCACATCAGGCAGCGCCGGCAGCCGCTCGGCTGAGGACACCGCGAGCGCGCGCAGCTTACCGGCCTTCACCAGCGGCACGGCGGACAAGGGATCGAACACCGCCAGGACCTCCTGCGCGAGGATGCCGACCTCGGACGCCGCACCACCGCGATAAGGCACGTGGATCATCCTGACGCCGGCTTTCTGGCTGAGCAGCTCCATGGCGAGATGGGCGAGGTTGCCGTTGCCGCCCGAGCCGTAGGCAAGCGCGCCGGGCGCACCCTTTGCCGCGGCGACGAGATCGGCGACGGTCTTGATGTTGGCTGTCTTGGGATTCTCCGGGTTGACCACGAGCACGAGCGGCGCCGACACGACGGTGGTGAGCGGCGAAAAGTCCTTTTCCGGGTCGTAGCGGATATCCCTGAACAGCGTCTTGTTGAGCGTGATCGTGGATGAGTTGCAGGCCAGCATCGTGTAGCCGTCGCCTTCCGCATGCGCGACGCCTTCGGCCGCGATCATGCCGTTGGCGCCGGCGCGGTTCTCGACCACGAAGGCTTGTCCGAGCTTGTTACTCAGCCGATCGGCGACGATGCGCGCGACGACGTCGACCGGGCCGCCCGCGCTGAAGCCGACCATGATCTTGACCGGCCGCACCGGATATTTTTGCGCGAGGGCCTCCGTCGTCACGCACAATCCGGCGACGATCGCCAGCAGGCGAAGCGTTCGTTGCATTCGTTCTCTCCCCAGACAAATCGCAGCCGCTTTGCATGATGCGGCGCATTCGCGGATCATGATGAGCGGCGGCGGCGGATTTCGCAATCGCGTTTGCACGCTGGCATTCCGTCGCGCGGCAGGTTGGAGCCGCTTCGAAACAAAAAACGCGAAAACAACCCCATGCACAGTAGCCGGCACCTGCAAGAACAAGGACTTGCACGAACGAGGATTTGTACGAACGAGGATTGCGCGCTTCGCAATCTTCGTTTGACTCGTCGGGCAAAACACCGGCAGAATGCCATCATCGCAACAATCGTCAGCGTCCACGCCGCCCGTCCACGGGGCGCCTCGGGGCACCTCGCGGCGATTGCGCGTAAGCCCTTCATCAACATCCTGAAAATCCCACAGGCGCGCGAGCCGAGCGATCGATGTCGCGCGCAATGAGCCCGCACGGGCAGAGGACACAGCACATGACGACATCTGCGAAACGCCACAGCACGCTGCCAGTTGCGGCAAACGATCGCAGCGGCCCCGCCGCGAGCCCGCGGGTCAAGCTCTACAAGCGGCGGATTGCGATCCTCCATGCCGACCGCCAAGCCGGCGAACGGCTGCTGGCCGAGGCGCTCGGCGCCGCCGACTGCGACGCGCTGCATGGTCTCCTCAAGCAATTGGTGAAGGCCAGCATGACCGGACGGAAGCCCGATGAAGCCAATCTCGCCTTCATGATCTCGCTGGTGAAGAGCATCGCGCCGAAGGATTCGATCGAGGCCATGCTCGCCGTGCAGATGGTGTCCGTTCACGCCGCAGCGATGCGCTCTGCCTGCCGCCTCGCTCTCACCGACGACATTCCGCAGCAGGAGAGCCTCACGCGCGCATTGACGCGGCTGAGCCGCACCTTCGCAGCCCAGATCGAGGCACTCAGCCGTCACCGCAACAACGGCGAGCGTGCGATCACGGTCCGGAATTTGTCGGTGCAGGATGGCGGCAGGGCGATCGTGGGCAACGTCACGCAACACGCCAGCATGATCGTCGCGGAGCCGAACGTTGACGTAGAGGACGGCGCCATCGCATGAGCAGCGATCACGTTCGCAACACCAGCCCGATGCAAGCGAGCCGCCGCTGCGGCGCAAGGGCTCGTAGTGGTACCCCCTGTTGCGCGCCGGCGGTGCGCGGCAAGAGTCGATGTCGCATGCATGGCGGCGCCGCAAGGACAGGCGCGCCGCCCGGCAACCGCAATGCGCGGAAGCATGGGATGTTCACGGGGGAAGCGGTCGCGGAGCGGAACAACGTTCGGACACTGCTGGATCAGGCAGGCGAACTGCTTCGCGAACTAAGCCGCGCCAGTCCGTCGGCGGAATGACAGCGAACGGCTGTTGCGCGTAGCGTCGATTGCGACCGTGGATATCCGGAGGTCACGGCGACCATCGATCGTGCTCCTCGCGGTAGGCATGCTCGTTGAGACGGTCGGCGATCTCCTCCGCCACCGGCTCGCTTTCGGCGTCCGCAAGCGGTTCGCCCTTGTTGGTCTTGACGGTCGTCTTGCTGGTCTCAACCGGGAAGTCATCTGGATGGATCGCGGGCTTTTTCAGGGCTCGTCCTTCGGTGGCGGTTCGTCAACCAATTCAAACATCGGCTCGAGATCGTCTCTCGCCTGCCTCAAGACGCTGGCCGCGCGCTGCACATCGGCGCCGCCGCTGTCGACGAGATTCGCGTGCCAAGTCCTTCCCACGCCGGTGATCTCAACCGGCGTGATCGCGATCTCCTTCACGAGCTTCGCAGTCTGGATGCGCATGGACAATGGCAAGCACCCCGGCCGTGAGGTCTCGAACGGTGATCGCGGTTCTGGACATCGACGTATTTGCTCTCCGGTCAATCGCTGCGGCAAGCCTGGCTCTCGGCAGGATCCGCCCGGCTCAATCCGACGCCGTCCTTGCCGAATCCGCGCGACTGGTACGGGTTCCTTCGCCGGTATCCAGACGATAAAGCGCAGCAGCACCGCCAGCGAGGATGAGCACGATGATCAGGATCGCAATTGCGTTCGTTCGCCTCAAGGCTGCCTCCTTCAATCGTGGTGCTGCTCCTCAATCGAGCACGCTGGCGCCGGGTTCCGTGAAGTTTCCATGACTTGCGGCGCCCCTAATCGCCAGCCGCTTTGAAATGCTCGCAGCATCGGAACTTCCCGCGGGTGCGCCACTTTGAATGGGCAACGGAAAGATCCAGCCATGAATGCAGAAACGGAACTGAAATTCCGGATTTCACCGCACAAACTGTCGTCGATTTTGCGGAGCGGCGCTGCGGGCCAGCGCCGCGACAAATCCGAGCAGACGCTGGTGTCGACCTACTACGATACGAACAGGCACAAGCTGAGGCGCCACGGCCTAACGCTACGCGTTCGCAAGATCGAGGACCGCTACGTGCAAACCGTCAAAGCAGGCAGCGCGGGCGGCGTAAGGCGCGGAGAATGGGAGCACGAGGTCTCCGGCGCAAATCCCGATCTTGCCAAGACCAGCCATACACCGCTCCGGCGCCTTGCTACGGGGAAACTTCCCCGCAAGCTGAAGCCGGTATTCCAGACCGACATCCGTCGGATGGCGCAGGCCCGCCGCGTACGAAAGAGCCAGATCGAACTCGCCGTCGACCGGGGCCGCATCAGCGCCGGGCGGCGGTCACGGCCCGTTGCCGAACTGGAGCTGGAACTCAAATCCGGACATGTCGCGGACCTGTTCCGCCTCGCGCGCCATCTCGAACGCCGAACGGGGGCCGAGCTTGATCTGCGCTCCAAGGCCGAGCGCGGTTACCAGCTCGTCGCGAACAGCGGCGGCGGCGCGCAACATGCCGAGGCGATCGAGCTCATTCCCGAGCAATCGCCGCACGAGGCATTCCGCGTGATCGCGCATTCGACGCTGCGTCACATCACGGCGAACGCCGATCCTGTGCGTGACCTCGATGCCGAGGGCGTTCATCAGATGCGCGTCGGGCTGCGGCGCCTGCGCGCGGCGATTTCGCTGTTCGGCGACATCCTGCCGCGAGCAAGCACGGCGCGGATCAAGGCCGAGCTGAAATGGCTCACCGACGAACTGGCGCCTGCGCGTGAAATCGACGTGTTTCTGAAGGAGAGCATACAGCCGATCACCAGGCACGGCGTCCCGGCACGCGGCGCACGGGCGATCCGCGAGAGGTTCTCAAGGCAAAGGATGGCGGCTTTCAAGCGCGCCCGCGACGCGGTCGCGGCGGCGCGTTACCGCCGCCTGCTGATCGATACGATCGAGTGGATCGAAGCCGGACGGCCTCGCGTCGATGACGACCGCTCGATCGCCGCCTACGCCGCGGAGGTGCTGGATCGGCGCATCAGGAAGGCGCGAAAGCAAGGCAAGCGACTGAATAATCTCGATCCGGTGCAACGCCACAAGCTGCGGATCAAGATCAAGAAGATTCGCTATGCAACCGACTTCTTCAGCAGCCTTTACGGCGATCGCGGCCAGAGGGAGCTTGCAGCTCTTTCCGGCCGGCTGAAGCAGATTCAATCGGCCCTGGGATCGCTGAACGACTTCATGACACACCGCAAACTGGCGACCGAGGCTGCGCTGGCGGCGCCGCCTGCACACCGCCGCGCCCAGGCTTTCACATCGGGGGTCATCGTCGGCCAGGAACGCGAGGCCGCCGATGGCCTGATGAAGGACGCGGCAAAGGAGCTGCACCGGTTGCGCCGGCTGCGCGCCGTGCCCAGCGGCTGAGCTGAGGCTCCCATGGATTTCCTGATCCGCCGGGATCATCGCTGACAGACTGACCGCCGAGCAATCCCCATGTCCGATCTCGCACTCAACGATGCACGTCCGGCCGCGCAAGCCGCCGCCAAACCCGACCTCCACAAGAAACCCCATGTCAGCATGGTGGCGGTCTTCCTGCTCTTCCTCGTCAGCGGCATCGGCTATGCCGCCTACGGCATCTTCACCGATACGCAAAGCGTCGGCGAGCCACTCGCGATCAGTGCGCTGCTGCTGCTGGGCGTCGCCCTCATGATCGCACTCGGCTTCGAATTCGTGAACGGCTTCCATGACACCGCCAATGCAGTCGCGACCGTCATCTACACCCACAGCCTGCCGCCGCTGACCGCGGTGATCTGGTCGGGCGTGTTCAACTTTCTCGGCGTGCTCGTTTCCACCGGCGCGGTGGCCTACAGCGTGATCACGCTGTTGCCGGTCGACCTGATCCTCCAGGTCGGCAGCGCCGCCGGCTACGCCATGATCTTCGCCCTGCTGATCGCGGCAATCATCTGGAATCTCGCGACCTGGTCGATGGGCATCCCGAACAGCTCGTCGCACTGTCTGATCGGATCGATCATGGGCGTCGGGCTTACCAACGAGCTTCTATTCGAGCACGCCGGCGTTCGTCGACATCACCAGCAAGGCGAAGTGGGTGTTCGCGGCGCATGCACAAGGCGCTCAGCAGGTCAGTCCGAACGATGCACGCGGCCTGATCGGGACCGCGCTCAAGACCCGGAACCTGAACCGGCCGGACGTGTTCGCAGCGCTCGCAAGCCTGTCCGACGAGGTCGCCAATGACGTGAAGAGCTACGGATCGATCAGCCGGGTTCCGGCGGCGGCGACGCCCAATATGCGCAACGACATGTACCTGGCGGCCGACGCCATCCGTCTGCTGCCCGAGGCGGGCGCCAAGCTCGAGCCGGGCGATGCCGCGATCCTGAAGAACTATCGCACCAGCCTGGAAGACGGCACGCGCTTCATTCCCACCTGGGTCAAGGTCTCGGTCGCGATCGCGCTTGGCCTCGGCACCATGGTCGGCTGGCGGCGGATCGTCGTGACGGTCGGTGAGCGCATCGGCAAGCAGCACCTGACCTACGCGCAAGGTGCTTCGGCCGAGCTGGTGGCCGCCGGCACCATCCTCGGGGCTGAGGTTTACGGCATGCCGGTGTCGACCACGCATATCTTGTCCAGCGGCGTCGCCGGTACCATGGCGGCCAACGGCTCGGGGCTGCAGACGGGCACGATCAGGAACATCGTGTTGGCATGGGTTCTGACATTGCCCGCGGCCATGCTGATCGCCGGCCTGCTGTATATGATGTTCCACGCCGTGATCTGACCGTTCGCCATCTGCAACGATGGTCTGTCGGCGCGCCACTTGGGCACGGGCCGCCCGATCGTGTAACGCCACCGAAAAGCTGATCGGGACGGGACGCTGATGGGGACCGCGCCACCAACGACGCGGGCGGTGCCCGCGCGCTGATCCTTGCGTTGCTCGCATTGGAGCGAGATCAAAATAGCTGTCTTCTCACCCGCCGTGCACGGCGAGTCTCGCTGCCGCATGCACGGCGGCGCACGGAGATCAGGCGCGCCGAAAGGAAATCAGAATGCGCAAACGCACGGCGCATTCACGCGTGATGCGGCCGCTGAACGAAGGCAGCTTCACGAGGTGCTGGATGATGCGTTGAAGCTACTTGGGGAGCTGTCGCGAGTTGCCGAATAGATTCTCAAGCCAGCGTAGATCGCAATTGTTGTTGACGAGGACGCTTGCAGAGACCCGCAACAGATGCCCTGCAGACTTGCACCGTGGGTCATTTTCTTAGAGTCCCTGAGGGCTTTGCTCGGCTACGCCGTCACGAGCGGACAAGCTCGGCGCCAGCCTCGAGATCGGCTAAGGGTTGAAAAGCAGCAGTGGGCGCCAAGCAAATGCTGTTGGTCCACGCCTGGGCGCGGGCTAACGCTGCGCTGGCGCGCCAGAAAGCCCTTGACGCAACAGAACACCATGGATTTGGATCGGTCGGAGGGCCTTGATTAGTCGATGGACGGAGCCGACCCTTGGGATTTTTGCTGAGAATTATGCTCGCAACCGCTTTCGTGAACCTTGCTCCAGCCGTTGTACAAGCGAAGAAAGCCGTCGCTTCTCCTGCCTTGCAGAAGGAATTCGATGCCTTCATCGAGAGGTTTCGCGCGGCGCTGAGGACAAACGATTCCGCCGCCGTCGCCGGTATGACACGATTGCCGTTCATGAACGACAGCGCAATTCGTGACGCCGCGCAATTTCGCGCCAAGACCTATCCGACCTCGTTCACGGCGAAAAACCGCGCGTGTATCCAGCGCGGCAAGGCCGTCTACGACCGCGATCAAGAGAACAATGACACTTACTTCGTCTTCTGCGGCGAGGTCATCTTCGTCTTTACCAAGACGCCGGCGGGGTTCCTTTTTACCGATGTCGGCGCGAATGACTGATCAGGCAACAATATAAAGCGCATCCGCGCGACCAGCGACGGAAGGCCCGCTCGCCCGCGGGTGCGGCAACTCCTGCTAACCACTCAACGGGAGTTCACTGGTGCCTGCGCCCGCTCGGCGTCGGCGGTCGCGGTGCCCATGTATTTCGATTGGAAATGAGCAACCCGCTCGCGCCACATTCCGACGAACGCCTCCGACGTCAGCTTCTCCACGGATTTCCACGCCTCTTTGACGGCCGGAAGCGTATTGCCCCAGATCGCGCGCCTGCACCATTTTTCGCCCTTCTCCCTGCCTTCGCCAGTGGCGCACATCGATTTCCAGGCGATGCGATTGGGTTGGCTGAGGTGCTCCGCGGCGCCTTCCCAGCCCTGCTGATGGATCAGGTAAAGATCGTTCAAGTCCGGCTTCCTGTGCGTCACCCACTGGAATAGAATGCCTTCCGTGATGACCTTGTAGGCTGCCGCAACGGCATTATCGCGGGGACTAAGAATGTCTCCGGAGCCGAATTTTCTGAACTCGTATTTGCTCAGCTGGAACAGCCCGATATATGACCCGGTGCGCTGCTTGGGATCGAAACCGGACTCGACCTTGGCCACGGCCTTCATGAAAGTGAAATCCAGACCGAAAGCGTCGGACGCGCGCTTGATCTCTTCCACCGGCGTTCCGACCGGGATGTCCTTGAACGAACGCAAGACGATCGCCGCCGGCTTCTCGGCAGGCGGCAGTTCGGACCAGACATAACAAATGAGATACCGGAAATCCTGCGGCCCCGTGCTGGAGGCACCGCCGGATGCACCGCACGTGGTCGGCGCCAGCTGGGCGACATCGTGGTGGCCCAAGTCCACCGAGTCCTGCGCAGGCGGTAAATCGGCCGACAGCGTTTGCGACGAATCGGGCAACGCGGCCACGACGATCGATTCCGATTTATCCGAGGCCGCCGTGGTGTCGGTGGCCGTCCCCGCCGCGGGCTCAGCGGCCGTCGCCACTTCGGCGCTAGCAACAGCGGCGTTCGCGGGTCCGGTGTTGCCCATTGCGATTGCCTGCGGTTCATCCGCGAGCATCGCGGTGGCGGCGAGAGATGCTGCGCGGTCCTGGATGGTCACTGCGCGGGCGTTCTCGGTGCCGGCCGGACCCAAGCCAGCCAGCCAGCCAGCGATCCACCCCGCGAGAACGACCGTTCCGCAAAACGTCGGCGCCACTATCGCAAATCGCCGCGGGTCCATGATGCCGTCGCCCCCATACGCTCCACCGGAGCCGTGTAGAAAAGCCAAGCATGCGAAGAGGCTCATTCTTGGGTTCAATGTGGGTCGCGCAATGGCGCAAACGGCCGCTCGTCAATTTTTCCGAAACGTGTTGCCCGATTGCAACGCGTCGATCACAAGCAATCGCGCCCGTCTCAGCGGCAACTCCCACGGTAATTGTGAGTACGGTCCAATTTTCGACCCACTGCGACCAGATTTGGAGGAGAGGCTTGGTGCGCTGTCAGGATGACGCATCAGGCTTCGGCTTCGCGCATCGTCTCGAAACGATGGAATCGCGCCTACGGGACCGGGCGATGCTCGTTAAGGAATTACCAGCAATGCAGCGCGCGATAACAACCGCTGTACTCGCCATTTTCATGCTCCCTGCGGGGATCGCACACGCTCAATTTCTGTTTGGACCCCAACACACGTTCTGGCGAAGCCCATACGCTCCGTACAAAGACAAGCACCACCACCGGCAGACAAACTCTGAAACGGCCAAGAGCGTTCGGCCCGAGCCCCTTCCGAAGGGCCCGCTCCAGATCATCATCTCGCTCGCAGACCAACGGGTCTCGCTTTTTGACAACGGGGCCCTGATTGCACGCTCTTCGGTGTCCACGGGAATGGAGGGGCATCCGACTCCCCTCGGCGTGTTCAGCGTCATCAGCAAAGAACGATGGCACCGTTCAAATATTTATAGCGCCGCCCCCATGCCCTACATGCAACGCATCACCTGGTCAGGGATAGCGTTGCACGCCGGTGTCGTGCCCGGGCATCCAGCGTCACACGGCTGCATCCGTTTGAAAAATGATTTTGCCGTTCGACTCTGGCATCTCACGAAGCGCGGCACGCGCGTGATCATTGCGCATGGTGATGTCCAGCCGGTCGAGATAACCAATCCGCATCTTTTTCAACCGAAAGCCGCGTCCGGTTCGTCCGAATTCCAGAGTGCCACCGTCGCAACCAAGAGCATCGGTGCAGCCGCGGCAACGCAGGGATCACTGGTGTCAAGCGCCGAGACTCCAGAAGCCGCCAGTCTCCAGGAGCCGGGCTCGGCTCCCGCTGCAAGCGTGCCTAAAAAGATCGTCCCGATCTCCATCTTCGTCAGTCGTAAGTTGAGCAAGCTGTTCGTGCGTCAGGGCTTCACGCCGTTGTTTGATGTCCCGGTCAAGATCGAAAATCCGGAGGAGCCGCTGGGAACGCACGTGTTTACCGCAATGGAATTCCAGAACGAGGGAACGGCTATTCGCTGGAGCGTCGTGTCGATTCCAGAGGAATTGCCCCGTATGTCCGAAGCTGCCACGAAACGGCGAGAAGCGCCCGCGAAGCAAACCGCGCCGGAACCGTTACCCGACAAAGCCAACGCGGCGCTCAACCGCATCGAAATGCCCCAGGATACGGTTGAGAAGATCTCTGAACTCCTGACGCCGGCCTCTTCGTTGATTGTTTCCGACAACGGAATTAGCCAGGAGACGGGAAAAGACACGGATTTCATCGTGGTAACGCATTGACGCGGCGGCGCACCCCACCAACACACGATGTCGCTGAGCAAGCCGGTGGAATTGTCCGATCGCAATTCTGGTGCAACTTGATGTCCGCACCTGAGCCAAAGCGGCGCGAGGTCGGCTAAGGGTCACAAACGGTCATGGACCGGCTGCGCGGGACAGGTCAGCTATGGGCCAGAAGGCGACATTACAGGCCACCGGCTATCAACTCGTCCGCGATTCTGACAAAATACCTACGCTTGGCTGAATACATCTGACGCAACGATGGGGCAGCAATGGTGCAATGCGTTTTAGGCCGGCCTGGCCCGGTAGGCGACCCTTCGGTCGTCCGATCGCTGGGTCTTGATCGGATAGCCGGCTGTGTTGCTGTGCACATGCGTGCCCTGTTTCTCGTGCTCGCACTACTGGTCGCGGGCACATCCGCCCAAGCGGATCCGCAGCGCTTTCGCGCTGGCATCACGCGCATCACCGTGCAGGACGCCGTCCCGTTCGATGCATTGGTTGCGTATCCGACAGACGCGGCCGAAGTCTCCTTTCAGGATGGGCCATTCACAATCACTGCCAGTCGCGATGCGCAGATCGCTTCCGGGACGCGCTCTCCAGTTATCCTCTTCTCGCATGGTGGTGGGGGAACGATCAAAGCGGGGGGCAGTCCGTTCCCTTATGCCGCTCTTCTCACGTCCTTGGCGCGCGAAGGTTTTGTGGTGATCGCGCCGTTTCATCCTGGATCCAAGCGCCCTCGCGAAGCTCTCGAAGATCGACCACGTCAGATCCACAAGGCTCTTGATGCTATGTTGGCCGATCCACGCTTCGCGACGCATGCCGATCCTAATCGTCTTGGCATGATGGGATTTTCTTACGGCGGAGCCGTCGCGCTGATCGTCGCGGGCGGGGCTCCTAGCCTAGCTCACCTAGCGGCCTATTGCCGAGACCGGACAGACGATCCGATGGCCTGCGACGGCGTGCCGACCGATGGCTCCTTGGCCAACGCGGTCGGCAAGAGATCGGCGGATGCGCTCGCCGTGAAAACTCTCGTCCTGTTGGAACCGTTTGGTTCCTTGTTCGGTCGGGACGGGTTAACATCGGTCGACATGCCGACGCTCCTCTATCGCGCGGAAAGCAGCGCTCTCAAAGCTGAGGGCAATATCATCGCTCTCGCGGCGGCATTGCCCCATCCGCCTCGACAGGAGACCGTACCGGGCGGCCATTTCATATTCTTCGGTCCATGCCCTCCCGCGGTGGAAGCTGAGGCGCCTGCGGCCTGCAAGGATGCTCCCCGCGTCGACCGTGCATCGGTCCATCGACGTATCGAGGGTGAGATTGGATACTTCCTGCGTCGGAATCTATAGCAGCGCAGTATAGACCCCGGTGTCCGCTTTGGATCACAAGCTGAACTGGTGCATTGAAAGCCAGGGGCCCGCTTCGTGTCGAAAAGCGGACGTCGGGTGGTTGAGTCTGCGGGTATGATTAGGGACAGGATTTGAACCTGCGACCTCAAGATCATGAGCCTAACGAGAGCGCGGTCGACCCAGCCCCGGTCAAACGCTGCATGCCGAGCTAGCACCACGCCACGCAAGCCGGCCAGCGCCACATCCGGCGCCGGCCGTCTCGCGCCCGCTACTGCGACCGGTCCGAGGTCCAGCCCTTGTACTCGCCGACATTGTCGCGCGTCACGAGTTTCGACGGCAGCAGCTCGACCGTGGACGCCGGCTTCTGGCCGTTGAGGATGTTGACGCCGACCTGCACGGCGCGGCGGGCCATGAAGAACGGGTCCTGCGAGGCGGAGGCCTGGATCTGCGCCGCCTGCGGATCCTTGAGGGCTGCTTCGATGTCCGGTGCGCCGTCGACCGCGGTGATGATGATGCCGGTGCGCTGCTGCTGGCGCGCGGCAAGGTCGGTGCCGATCGCCTGCGGATCGTTGATGGCGAAGATGGCGTCGATCTTGGCGAAGCGGGTCAGATAGCCCTGCGCCACCGTGAGGCCGCCTTCGCGCGAGCCCTTGCCGTCCTGGTCGTTGGACAGGACCTTGATGCCGGGGTTCTTGCCGAGCACGTTCTTGCAGCCGACGACGCGGTCGATCACCGCGGAGACCTGCGGGCCGTTCTCGATGATGACGTCGCCTTTGCCTCCCAGCTTGTCGACGATGTACTGGCAGGAGATCTCGCCGGCCTGGACGTTGTTGGTGGTCACCGTGGCGTCGGCGCCTTCGGCCGCGGTGTCGACGGCAACGACGACGATGCCGGCGGCCTGCGCCTTCTTGATCGCCGGGCCGACCGCCTTGGGATCGCCGGGGTTGAGCAGGATCAGGTCGACGCCGGCGGCGATGAAATTGTCGATCTGGGTGACCTGCTTGCCGAGGTCATATTCGAAGCCGACGGTGGTGATCTTCACGTTGGGGTTGGTCTTCTTGGCCTCGAATTCGGCGCCCTTCGACAATGCGACGAAGAACGGATTGCCGAGCGAGCCCAAGGAAACGCCGATCGACTTGAGCTCCTTCGCGAAAGACGGCGCGGAGCTCAGGACGAGCGCCATCGCGGCGCCGGCAAACGAGATCGACTTCAACATTGGCTTCCTCCCTGGTCTGTTTGAAGCTCCGGCACGGCGACCAGTTGCCGTGACGAAATGAACATGACGCTGCAGCGCCCACGGCATTTTTTCCGCGCTCACGTGCGGGCCGAGCCCTGCAGCCGATAGCGGTCCAGCGCGACCGCGCCGATGATCACCAGGCCCTTGATCACGTATTGCCAGACGTCGGATACGCCGATCAGGATCAGGCCGTTCGACAACACAGCAATGATCAGCGCGCCGACCAGCGTTCCCCAGATCGAGCCGATGCCGCCGACGAAGGAGGTGCCGCCCAGGATCACGGCGGTGATGGCGTCGAGCTCGTAGGACTGGCCGAGCTGCAGGCCATTGGCGGCGTAGAGCCGCGCCGCCTGCATCGCGCCGCCGAGGCCCGCGAGCAGGCCGGACACGCCATAGACGAAGATCAGCACGGCCCAGACCTTGATGCCGGCGAGTCGCGCCGCGCTCTCGTTGCCGCCGACCGCGTAGATGTGGACGCCGAGCACGGTGCGCTTGAGCACCAGCCACGACACCAGGATGACCAGCAACGCGATCACCCAGAGCCAGGGAATCGACAATACGCCGGGAATGAGGGTCAAGGCGCCGTTGCCGATGAAAGCATAGGGGATCGACGGATTGAACACCGTGGTGTCGGCGCCGAGCAGCCGCGCCGCGCCGCGCACGGCGGTCAACGACCCCAGCGTGACGATGAAGGGCGGCAGGCGCAACAGCGCAATCAAGCCGCCATTGAGAATGCCGAAGACGGCGCCGGTGAGCACCGCGGCCGGCAACCACAGCACCCCGAGATCGGGGAATTTGGAGATGATCAGCCCGGCCATCGCCGACGCCGCCAGGATGGAGCCGACCGACAGGTCGATGCCGCCGGTGAGGATGACGAAGGTCATGCCTGCGGCCAGTACGGTATTGACCGCGGACTGCTGCACCACGATGCCGATGTTCTGGCCGGTGAAGAAGCGGCCGTCCGACAGCACGTGAAAACCGATGCACAGCAGCAGCAGCACCGGCAGCATGCCGACCGCGCGAATGATCATCCGCGTCCGCTGCCGCTTCGTCTCCTGCGCGGCGGCAAGACCGGGCGCGACGGGGACGGCTTTGGCGGGGGCGGTGCTGGAGGAAGCGCCGTTCTCAGGCATCGAGCTGCTCCGTTCCGGTGGCGAGGGCCATGATGTCCTCCTGGCTGAGCGGCGATGTCGCGTTGCGCCGGATCTGCCCGGCGATATGTCCCGCGCGCATCACGATGACGCGGTCGCAGATGCCGATGATCTCGGGCAGGTCGGACGAGATGACGAGAACCGCGGTGCCCGACTTCGCGAGATTGTCGATGATCGAATAGATCTCGGACTTGGCGCCGACGTCGACGCCGCGCGTCGGCTCGTCGAGGATCAGGATTTTCGGGCCGATCGCGAGCAGCCGCGACAGCAGCACTTTCTGCTGGTTGCCGCCGGAGAGCCCGCCGGCGGGAACAGCGACATTCGCAGCACGGATGCCGAGCCCCGCAAACGCGCGTTTGGCGCGGTCGCGGGCCTTGTCGCGGTCGAGGATGCCGCCGAATTTCGCATCCCGGCCGAGCACCGCGAGATTGATGTTGTCGAGGCAGGACATGTCGAGGAACAGGCCGAGCGCCTTCCTGTCCTCGGTGAGATAGGCAATGCCGGCATCCAGCGCCTCACCGGGCGTGCGGATCGAGACCGTGCGCCCCTCGATCTCGACATGACCGGAGATCATCGGCGCGGCGCCGATGATGAGGTGCGCAAGCTCGGTGCGGCCGGCGCCGACCAGGCCGGCAAGGCCGACGACCTCGCCCGCATGCACCGTCAGCGAACATCCCTTGACGCGCCTGCCGTCGGCGATGTCGACGGCCGCGAGCACGGGAGCTCCCGACCGCGCATCATTCCTGGGATCATGCTCCTTCTTGTAGAAGGAGGAGACGTCGCGACCCACCATCATCCGGACGATGGTGTCGGCGCGGATGTCGCCCTTGTCGAGCGAACCGACCAGCGTGCCGTCACGCAGCACCGTGACGCGGTCGCCGAGCGCATAGACCTCATCCATGCGATGCGAGATGTAGATGATGGCGAGCCCTTCGGCACGCAGCTGGCGGATCAGCGCGAACAACCTTTCGCTCTCACCGGCTGACAGCGCGGTGGTCGGCTCGTCCATGATCAGGATCCTGGAGCGGGCGTGCAGCGCGCGCGCGATCTCGACCAGTTGGCGCTGGCCCATCGAGAGATTGGCGACCTGCGTCTGCGGCGTGAAATCCGCGCCGAGCCGCGCCAGGATCGGACCGACGCCGGCCTGCATCGCCTCGCGCGCCAGCAAGCCGCCGCGGGAGACCTCGCGACCGAGATAGATGTTCTCCGCGACGCTCAGATTGGGGGCGAGCGAGAGTTCCTGATAGATGATCGCGATGCCGGCCGCGCGGCCGCCGAGCGGACCGCTGATCTGCACGGGCTGGCCGTCGATGCGGATTTCGCTGCCCGGGTCCGGCCGGTAGGCGCCCGACAGGATCTTCATCAGGGTGGATTTGCCGGCGCCGTTCTCGCCCATCAAAGCGTGGATCTCGCCCGCGTAGACGGTGAGGTCGACGTCGCGCAGCGCCTTGATGCTGAAGAACGATTTAGAGACCCGGCGCATCTCGAGGATGGGCTCGCTCATCACACCTCCCCGATGCGCCGACGGCGGCATCGCAATCTCACCCGCGTCTCGTTGGTCCCTGGCGCGGGTGCAAGCATTAAACAAAAGGTTGTGGCGCAGGGCAATACCTCACGCATGCCGACGAACGGTCCGGCGCTGCTTTTATCTTTTGCAGACGGAACCGATCCCGCGCGTGATGCCTTTTCTTCGCCACATCATCGCGTATCGCGATCAGCGCCGCGGCCGGTACAGGCGGCGCCATTGCGGAAGCCGCTCGGCATAGGCCTGCGCAAGCGCGGGCTCAGGCTCGAAGGTCTCGACGCGCCGTGGTGCAGTGCAGACGGCATCAATCGCCTCCCCGGTGACGGCGAGGCGGCCAAGCCGCGCCGCACCAAACGCCGCGCCCGTCTCGCCGTCGGCAAAGCGGTGCACCGGCACGTTCAGGACATTGGCCAGCACTGCAGGCCAGAACCGCGACCGCGAGCCGCCGCCGATGACATCCGCCTCCGCGATCGCCAATCCGGTCTCGGCAAGGACGTCCCGGCAATCCGCCAGCGCGAAGGCGACGCCTTCGAGCACGGCTTGCACGATCGCATCACGATCGGTGGCGTGACTGAGCCCGTCGAGCATGCCGCGCACATCCGGATCATCGTGCGGGGTGCGTTCGCCGGAGAGGTACGGCAGGAAGCTGACCTGCGACGGCGCCCGCGGGCGGCACCCGAGCGGCGCCAGCAGGTCGGCCTCGGAAGTCCCCAACAGCCGCGCGATCCAGGCCAGGCACGAGGCCGCCGAGAGGATCGCGCCGGCTTGTATCCACCTGTCGGGGACGGCGTGACAGAACGTGTGCACGACCCGCTCCGGATTGGCCGCGATCGTCTCGGTGGGCACCAGCAATGCGCCGGAGGTTCCGAGCGAAATGAAGGCTGCGCCGGGATTGATGGCGCCGATGCCGACGGCTCCCGCCGGATTGTCGCCGGCCCCGCCGGCGAGCATCGGCCGCCCGGTCATGCCCCAGCGCTGCGCCAACTCGCCTCGCAGCCGTGCCGCCGGCGCGCAGCCCTCGACCAGACGCGGCATCTGCCGGCGCGACAGCGCGGTCGTGGCAAGCCCCTCATCCGACCAATCGCGGCTGACAACATCGAGCCACAGCGAACCCGAGGCGTCCGAGACATCCTCGATCGCCTCGCCCGTCAGCACCAGGCGCAGATAGGCTTTTGGTTGCAGCACGAGTTTTGTCGCCGCGAAGATCTCCGGTTCATGCCGCGCGACCCACAGCAATTTTGGCGCCGTGAATCCCGGCATCGCCTTGTTGCCTGTCGTCATTCGCAAGGCGGGCCAGCGCCGCTCCAGCTCAGCGCATTCCGCAAACGACCGTCCGTCATTCCAGAGAATGCAGGGCCGCAACGGCGTGTGGCTGGCGTCGAGCAGCGTCGCGCCGTGCATCTGGCCGGACAGGCCGATGCCCTCGACCGCGGCCAGTTCGCGCGCGTGATCTGCCTTCAGCGCGTCCAGCGTCGCAAATGTGGCCTCGATCCACTGCGCCGGGTCCTGCTCGCAATGGCCGGAACGCGGCGAAGAGACCGTCAGCGACCGGCTGCGGCTCGCCACCACGCGCTGCGCGTCGTCGACCAGAACGGTTTTGACGGCAGAGGTGCCGAGGTCGATGCCGAGATACATGATGTCACTTGCCTTGTGCATCCATGACATTGCGGCCATGGCGTTCCCGATGTTGGCACGCACCCGTCAATCATGTAACCCCACCCGAAACCTTCTCGGGACGCAACGCCCATGACCACCGCCGCCACCAACGACGCGGGAGCCACCCGCGCGCTGATCTTTGCGCTGCTTGCGCTCGCCTGCGGGCACATGCTCTCGACCTTACTGCGCACCATTCCGGCGGTCAGCCTCGATTTGATGGCGGCGGATTTCGGCATCGAACCGCAGGCGCTGGCGAGCCTCACCTCGGTCTACCCGTTCGCGTTTGCGGCCGCGCAGATCCCGGTCGGTGCGGCGATGGACCGCTTTGGCGTGCGGCCGGTGTCGCTGAGCCTGCTCGCGGGAACCGTGGTCGGCGCCATCGCATCGGGATTCGCAACGGGCCCCGAAAGCTTCGCGGTCGGTCAGGTGCTGCTGGGCGTTGCCACCTCCGGCATGCTGATGTGCCCGATGACATTGGCGGCCAAGCAATTGTCGGCCGCCCGCTTCGGGCTTTGGTCGGGCGCGATCCTCTCGATCGGCAATATCGGCATGCTGTTGTCGTCGAGCCCGCTCGCCTTCGTGGTCGACACCTACGGCTGGCGCGCCGGGTTCTGGATCTCGGCGCTCGGCGGCGTCGCCGTGGCGCTCGCGGTGTTCCTGCTGGTGCCGAACCAGCCGGCCGAGCACAAGGACGAATCCTCGCCGCTGTCGCAGATGATCGAGGTGCTCAGGCTCGGATTGTCGCGCCCCTTGCGCGGCCTGATCGCGCTGGCGCTGGTGTCGCTTGCGACCTCGCTGGTGCTGCGCGGCCTGTGGGGCGGGCCGTGGCTGATGCAGGTCAAGGGATTGTCGCGGGTCGAGGCCGGCAACCAGCTCGGCGCGTTCACGCTGGCGATGATTGCAGGTCCGCTTCTCGTCGGCATGATCGACCGCAGGCTCGGACGCCGCCGCGCGCTGGTGGCGGGAACACACCTGGCCGGCGCATTGCTGCTAGCGCTGATGGCGTTAGGGGCGCCGCACTATGCCGTCTCGATGCTGCTCGGCCTTCCCGTGATGCCGCCGCAATACGACCTCGTACTGTTCGTGCTCATTGGCTTGGCGACCTCGGCACAGCCGCTGCTGTTCGGCATGTCGCGGCAGCTCGGCAGGCAAGGCGCTCTCGGCGATCAATCTCGCCTTCTTCCTCGGCGCGGCGCTGATGCAGTCGATCACCGGCGCGGTGGCCGCGTTCGCGGGACTGCCGGCGGTGCTGTTGTTCATGGCAGCCATGCTTCTGTTCGGTACGCTCATCTTTCTGGCCTATACGCGGACCGTCCAAAACCGGTAGGCTCGGAGTTCCTGGTCTTCTGGAGGGACGAATGGACGTGCAGCGGATCGCCGCTTTTTCGCAAGGAGAGAACGGGGGCAACCCTGCCGGGGTCGTACTCTGCGACGCGCTGCCTCCGGCCGACCGGATGCTGGCGATCGCGGCGGAGGTCGGGTATTCGGAGACGGTCTTCGCCGCGCCAAACCAGGATGGCTGGCGGGTACGCTACTTCGCCCCCGAGATCGAGGTGCCGTTCTGCGGCCATGCAACGATCGCGCTCGGGGCCGCGCTCGCCCTTGCCCATGGCGAAGGCACCTTCGCGCTCCAGCTCAACGACACAGCGATCACGGTGACAGGCTGGCGGAAGCAGTCCGCACTGATGGCGGCGCTGCAATCGCCGCGCACGCGCAGCGCGCAGGCGCCCGACGCACTGGTCGCGGCCGCGCTGGGCCTGTTTTCGTACAGCGTTGCCGATCTCGACCCGCGCCTACCTCCCGCGATCGCCGAGGCCGGCGCCCTGCATCTCGTCCTGGCCCTGGCGAGCCGGCAGAAGCTGGCCGCGATGCATTATGACTTGGAGCAAGGGCGGCAGTTGATGACTGCAGCCGGCCTCGTCACCATCAGCCTCGTCCATGCCGAGACCGACACGCTGTTCCACGCCCGCAATCCATTCGCAGCCGGCGGGGTCTACGAGGATGCCGCGACAGGCGCCGCGGCCGCGGCCCTCGCCGGATATCTGCGGGACCTTGGCTGGCCTCATGGCGGCACGATTGATATCGTTCAGGGCGAGGACATGGGCGTGCCGTCGCGGCTGCGTGCCGAGATCAGCGCCGAACCCGGCGCGAGCATCCGGGTCTCCGGGGCGGCCCGGCAGATGTAGCCGGCGAAGTCCCGGCAGGAGGATGTCAATTCGCAGACATCCGGTGCGGAAGGCGTGCTGATGTCGTAGATGCAGACGTGGGAAATCGTTTTGATCAGGAAAAGCGTCATGTCCGGCTATCCTTTTGAGGACAGCTACGGCTATGCGCGTGCCGTCCGTGTCGGGGACCATGTCTTCGTCTCCGGAACGACGGCTCGTCCTCCAGCACTCGAAGGGGATGCGTACATACAGATGCTGGGCGCAATCGCGATAGTCGCCGAGGCGCTTGCAGATGCTGGAGCGGAGCTGCGGCACGTGGTGAGAACAGTCGTCTACGTTCTCGATATGGCGGACACACACCAAGTCGCTCGCGCCCATCGCGAAACATTCGGGGCGACGCGTCCGGCAAGCACGCTCGTTCAGGTAGCCGCTTTAACCCCCGCCCGGGCTCGTGTCGAAATAGAGGCGACGGCCATCGTGCACGACTGATCGGACGGGAATAGCGGTTGGTTCTGGGACCATGCGCGCACAGCAACGCGGCGCCACAGTTCATGCGTTGAGGCCGCCTTGCGAAACAAGTTGCCGCAGGGGATGCTGGCAGGCACCGTGCATCAAAGGGACATCTCATGCCTGTCGACACCAAAGCCGCCACCGACCGCCTCATGCGCTTTCTCGCCGTCGAGGGCGTCACCGGACAGGAGGCGGCGATCGGGCGTGAGCTCACGGCTGCGCTGAAGGAAAGCGGCGTACCGGCGAAGGCGATCCGGCTCGATGACGCCAATACGCGCATTCCGGTGCCGACCGAGACCGGCAACCTCATCGTCGATCTGCCCGGCCGCGGCGCGCTGCACAACCAGCCGCGCATCATGTTCATGACCCACATGGACACCGTACCGCTCTGCGCCGGCGCCAGGCCGAAGAAGTCGGGTCGCAAGATCGTCAACGAGGCCAAGACCGCACTCGGCGGCGACAATCGCTGCGGCTGCGGCGTGCTGGTGACGCTGGCGGCCGAGCTCGAGAAGCAGCAGCTCGATCATCCGCCGATCACGTTGCTGTTCTGCGTGCGCGAGGAGAGCGGGCTCTACGGCGCGCGCCACGTCAATCTCGACGAGCTCGGCTCGCCGGTGATGGCGTTCAACTATGACGGCGGCTCGGCCTCCAACGTCGTCATCGGCGCTGTGGGTGCCGACCGCTGGACCGTCGAGATCTTCGGCCGCGCCTCGCATGCCGGCGTCGCGCCGGAGCGCGGCATTTCATCGACCATGATCATGGCCCTCGCGCTCGCCGACGTGAAGGCCGGCGGCTGGTTCGGCAAGGTGGTCAAGCGCAAGCAGCAAGGCACCAGCAATGTCGGCCCCGTCACCGGCGGCGAGGGGCGGTCTGCGGGCGACGCCACCAATGTCGTCACCGACTACGTGCATGTGCGCGGCGAAAGCCGCAGCCACGACGGAAAGTTCTTCAAGGAGATCACGAAAGCCTACAAAGCCGCGTTCGAGAAGGCCGCCAAGAGAGTCACCAATGCGCAAGGCAAGTCCGGCAAGGTCAAGTTCAAGGCCGAGACCGATTATTTCCCGTTCCGCATGAAGGACAACCTTCCCGTCGTCAAACGCGCGGTCGAGGCCGTGTCCGCCATCGGCGGCACCCCGAACGTGCGCACCGCCAATGGCGGCCTCGATGCCAACTGGATGGTCCGCCACGGCGTTCCAACCGTGACCTTCGGCGCCGGCCAGAACGAGGCGCACACCATCGACGAGTGGATCAATCTCGACGAATACGATCGCGCCTGCGCGCTGGCCGTGCAGCTCGCAACGATGCGGTGAGCTAACTTCGTAGGATGGGTAGAGCGCAGCGAAACCCATCGCTACTTGCGAAGATGACGATGATGGGTTTCGCTGCGCTCTACCCATCCTACAAGAAAAAAATAAGGGAGGCTGCATGCCGCGCATTTCGACCATCGAGACCGGATTCTACCGGATCCCCCTCCCCGTCATGCTCTCCGACTCGACCCATGGCGACATCGCCGCGTTCGAGCTGATCACCTGCCGCATCCGCGATGCCGATGGCGCCGAGGGCGTCGGCTACACCTACACGGTCGGGCGCAATGGCGGCGCCGTCGCCGACATCCTCAAGCGCGAAATCCCGCCGCTGGTCGAGGGCCGCGAAGCCGATGATACCGAAGCGATCTGGCATCAGGTCTGGTGGGCGCTGCATTATGGCGGGCGCGGCGGGCCGGCGGTGCTGGCACTCTCGGCGCTCGACATCGCGCTGTGGGATTTGAAGGCGCGGCGCGCGAAATTGCCGCTGTATCGATTGCTCGGCGGCTTCGATGCGCGCGTGCCCTGCTATGCCGGCGGCATCGACCTCGATCTCTCGGTCGAGGCTCTGCTCAAGCAGACCGACGGCAATCTCGCCAAGGGCTTTCGCGCCATCAAGATGAAGGCCGGCCGCCCCGATCTCAAATCAGATGTCGCCCGGGTCGCGGCGATGCGGCAGCATCTCGGCGACGGCTTTCCGCTGATGGTGGATGCCAACATGAAATGGACGGTCGAGGAAGCGATCCGCGCCGCCCGCGCGTTCCAACCCTACGACCTCACCTGGCTCGAGGAGCCGATCATTCCCGACGACGTCGCGGGCCACGCCCGCATCATGCAGGCCGGCGGCGTGCCGATCGCGGCGGGCGAGAATTTGCGTTCGCTGTGGGAGTTCAAGAACTACATCGTCGCAGGCGCGGTGTCCTATCCCGAGCCTGACGTCACCAATTGCGGTGGCGTCTCCGCCTTCATGAAGATCGCGCGGCTGGCGGAAGCGTTCAACCTGCCCGTCACCAGCCACGGCGCGCACGACATCACCGTGCACCTGCTCGCAGCCTGCCCGAACCGGTCGTATCTGGAGGCGCACGGTTTTGGGCTCGACAAATATATCGAGCATCCGCTGATGCTGCAGGACGGGCTGGCGCTCGCGCCGGACCGTATCGGCCACGGCATCAGCTTCGACTGGGATGGGCTGGCGAAGCTGTCGGCGTAGCGCGGAGCCACGGCCGCGAGTGCGACCCCTCTGCCGCTTGCGGGAGAGGGTTGGGGAGAGGGTGTCTCCGCAGTGAGATCCCCAATGACGATCGAGCCCTCTCCCGGCCTCTCCCGCAAGCGGGAGAGGTGAAGTGGAGCGCAGTCGATCTGCCCCGGCAATCACTAACGCGTTGCTGCACGCGAGGCATTCGCTGACGCTTGATGCAAGCTGCGGTTATTCGGCTATGGTGTCGATGCCGACACACAAGCCGAGAGATTCCCGCCTTGACCCCCGAGCTGCACCAGAAACTGACGGCGTGGCGCCGGCATTTGCATGCGCATCCCGAACTGTCCCTCCAGGAGAAAGCCACCGCCGCTTTCGTGCAAGACAAGCTCACCGAACTTGGCATTCCCTTTGTGTCAGGCGTTGGCGGTCACGGCATCGTCGCGACCCTCACGCGAGGGGCTGCACAGGGCCGCGTCGGCCTGCGCGCCGACATGGATGCGCTGCCGATCACCGAAGATACGGGGCTAGCTTACGCTTCGCAAAATCCCGGTGTGATGCATGCCTGCGGCCATGACGGACATACCGCTTCGCTGCTCGGCGCCGCCGCGCTGCTTGCCGCCGACACCAGCTGGAGCGGGACGGTTGATTTCATCTTCCAGCCGGCCGAGGAAGGTTATGGCGGCTCGCGTGCGATGGTCGCGGCCGGGCTGTTCGAGCGCTTTCCAATGGAGCGGGTGTTCGGTTTTCACAACTGGCCGGGGCTTGCCGCCGGCACCATCGCGGTCCATGACGGCGTCGTCATGGCCTCCGGCGGGCGCATCACCATCACCATCGATGGCCATGCCGGTCACGCCGGCATGCCGCATTTGACGCGCGATCCGGTGATGGCGGCCGGCCATTTGATCGTGGCGCTGCAATCGATCGTCTCGCGCAGCGTCGATCCGCTCGACACCGCCGTGCTCTCGCTCTGTACGCTCGAAGGCGGCACGGCACGCAACCAAATCGCCGGACGCGTCTCGATCGGCGGCACGCTGCGCTACCATCGCGATGCGGTGAAGGACACCGTCGTGGCGCGGATCGAACAGATCTGCGCCGGGATTGCCACGAGCTTCGGCGTCAAGGTGACGCCCGAGATCGTCATGGGCGTCGGCGTCGTGATCAACACGCCGGCCGAGGCGGATCTCGCCCGCCTCGCCGCGGACAAGGTACGGGCCGAGCTGCGGCGCGACCTCGCGCCCAGCATGGCAGGCGAGGATTTCGCCCACTTTCTCTCGCGGCGCCCCGGCGCCTTCGTCTGGATCGGCAATGGCGAATTGCGCGACGGCGCCGAGCTGCACGGCCCGCGCTATGATTTCAACGACGCGATCCTGCCGGTCGCATCGGGCTGGATGGCGGAAGTCGCCAAGGCGGCGCTGGCTTCGAACTAGACTGTGCATCCGTGAATGATACTGCACTTGATGCCCGCCATGCTTCCGACGGGTCAAAGGCGGCGGTCTGCACCGGGCAACGGCTTCTGCCCTACCCCGACTCCACACCTGCCGCTGCAATGCGCCAACCGACGGCGATGGGCGACTTCAGACTTCAGCGCTGCCTCCGGCCGCGCCAGCAGCCTCATTCTAGATCGTGAAGGTCCTTGCCGAGCGGCGCCGTCATCCGAAACTCCGAAAAAGCCACTTCCAGCCCGGCCCGCTCCGGCGTGCAAGCCATCGGTCCAACAAGATAGGAAGATTTCTTGGCAAACGGCGCAAGCCTCATGAGAGGCCAAACCTTGCCATCGTTCGAAGCTTGCACACGAAGAACGCCATGAGCAACGGTTACCCGCAATCGGAAGTCACGTGCGTCGTGCTCATAGGGTGCTGTTGCCCAGTCCGACCGCCCATCCGTCAATACGCTCGAAAGCATGGCCCGTCCGTCCGCAAATTCGATTCCGGCCTTAAGCCAGCGATTAGCGTCTACGCGCACCATGATGCCGGCTTGATCGTAGAGCGCTTGGAAATTACCTCGCACCCGCAACTCGGCCGTGAAGGCATCCCCGGCCAGAAACCCGAGAAAATGTCCGTTGTCGCGGATAAAGCCGTAATGAGTCTCGCGCCAGAAGTCGGTGGCATTGTCAGTGACCACTTCAAGGCTGTTGCCCTCCTCGGTCCATTGTTTCGGCTCATTCAGCCAAATGCCGTCAGATCTGCCAAGTATCATTTCAACCTCGATGCAAACCATGTGATGGTCTCGACGAGCTTTCGGGTTTCGGCCCGACATCGCGATAGCGGCATCGAAGAACTGAACCTGAGCAAATCCAAATCCGTCATGCCTCGCTGAACGGGCCTCAACGAGGTGCGCCACTTACTTCGTCGACGGACCAATTTCGAAAGTCGGCGATCAGCCGCCGCGGCGGATCATCTTGAGGCCCGACCGTCTTGCCGTGCTTCAAGCGATAACGAACTCACCGGGTCTTGCGCATTCATCCGGCTAAGCCTGGCTGCGCGTAGTAAGCTCACCGCCCTGCGAACACGCGCCCGCTCACGAGATCTCGCGCGGTAGCTTCCAGCCGGGCTTCGGCTCGAACGTCTCCTCGACCTGCGCGACGTGATAGCCGGCGGGCAGAAGGCGGCCGCCCTCCTCGTCCGCGACCGGCACGTCGGTCACCAGCCCCTCGATCAAGGCGGCTTCCCACACTTCCTTCTCGGAGGGAAAGGGGTCGCCGATCTGCTTATTTCCTTCGAACAGCGCGTACATCGGTTCCGGTCCTGCGTTGATCAAGCTCACGAGCAACGTATCGGCCGCACGGACGTTCCCATCCGGCAAATCGCAACGGATGGACACGTCAAACATGGCGCGCGTTCTGATCGGAACTTCCGGCTGGCATTACGCCTCCTGGCGAGGCCCGTTCTTTCCCGAGGGCGTGACGCTGAAGCAGCAGCTGAGCTACTACGCCGGGCAGTTCGACACCACCGAGCTGAACGGCGTGTTCTACCGCACCCCGACGCCGGAGGCCGTCGAGGGTTGGCGGGCGCAGACCGGCCGCGATTTCGTCTTCGCCTGGAAGGCCTCGAAATTCATCACGCATTGGAAGCGCCTCTCGGATCGCTCGGTGAACAGCCTCGAGCTGCTCGAGGATCGCATCTCACGGCTCGGCGGCAAGGCCGGCCCGATCCTGTTCCAGCTGCCGCCGCAATTCGAGGCCGACGCGGACCGCCTCGCCAGCTTCTTCAAGCTGCTGTCGCGGAAGCGGCGTTACAGTTTCGAATTCCGTCATCCGAGCTGGTATCAACCGCGCATCTTGCGGATGCTGGCCGACGAGAACATTTCGCTGTGCCTGTCCGACCATCACGACGCGCCGGCGCCGTGGAAGCGCACCGCGGATTTCGTCTATGTGCGCGGACACGGACCAAGCGGGCGCTATCACGGGCACTATACGAAACCCACGCTGGCGCAATGGGCGCGGCGCATCACGTCCTGGAAGCGGCAGGGCTGCGACGTCTACGTCTATTTCGACAATGACCAGAAGAGCGCGGCGCCGGCCGATGCACAGGCGTTGAAGCAATTGCTCAACGTGCGGCAAAGCGCGGCGATCACGACGGCAAGCCGCCGTGCAGGCGCCGTTGTTCACCGCTAGACGATGCCGCCCTGCCGGAGCGCCGCGATCGCGGCCTTGTCGTAGCCGAGCTCGCTCAGGATAAGGTCGGTATGCTCGCCGAGCGTGGGCGGGCGCGTCGCGATTTCACCGGGCGTTTCCGACAGGCGGACGGCGGCGCGCGCCACCGGTGCGGGCTTCGGCAAGCCGGGATAGTCGACGTCCTGCATGAATCCGGCGGCGCGGATGTGCGGATGATCCAGCGCCTGCTGCGGGCTCAGCACGGGGCCGGTCGGAATCATGGCCTTGCCCAGGGTGTCGACGGCCTCCTGCGTGGTGCGCTCGGCGCACCAGCGCGCCATCCGCTCGCTGATGACAGGGCCGTTGTTGCCGCGGCTGATGTCGTCGGTAAAGCGCGGATCGTTCAGCCAGACCTCCTCCTCGCCCATCAGTTTCGCCCAGCGCTTGAACAGCGGATGCCCCGTGACCTGGCACAGCACCCAGCCGTCCCTCGTGCGATAGATGTCGGCGGGTGCCGCGGTCTGGCCGAGATTGCCTGTCGGCACCCGATTGACGTTGATGACGGCCTGCTCGATCAGCGTGGCATTGGTGAAGGACAAGGCGGTGGCGAGCAATGCGCCCTCGACGATCTGCCCGCGCCCGGATTTGCCGCGCTCGATCAGCGCGGCGAGCGTGCCGAACGCGCAATGCAGCGCGGTCCCGAAATCGACCCAGTTGACCGCAGCCCGGTAGGGCGGATCGCCGGCGCCCGTCATGTACACCGCGCCCGACATGACCTGCCCGACGCCGTCGAAGCCGACGCGGTCGGACCATGGCCCCGGTCCGCCGAACGCGGTTGCCGTCGTCAGGATGATGTCCGGCTTGATCGCCTTCAGCGAGTCGTAATCGAGCTTCATCGCGCGCAAGGTCTGCGGCGGCAGATTGGCGACGACCACGTCCGCGGTCGCAACCAGCCGGCGCATCACCTCCTGCCCTTCCTGCTTCATCGGATCGAGCGTGAGGCACTTCTTGTTGCGGTTGACCTGAAGGAACAGCGCGCCTTCGCCATTTTCGCCGACCGGCGCCACGAAGCGATCCTCGCTGCCGTCGCGCTTTTCCACGCGAATGACCTCGGCGCCGAATTCGGCCAGCAAGGTCGCGCAATAGGGCCCCGCGATATAGCGCCCGAAATCGAGAACCCGGACGCCGTCCAGAACCCCTCCCATCGATCTCTTTCCTTTGTGCTGTTCGTCAGCTTACAGGGATTGGCATTTGCGGCAAGGTGGCAACGGACGCCATGCCCCACCCTCGAGATGTGATCGGCGAATCATTTCGACTGGCGGAAATTGTGCTCTAGTATGGACCTCCCTCCCCAATCAGAGCCCCGTCCATGCCGCAACAATTCGATCGATCCAAAGAAGATCTCGGCAACGCGATCCATTTCGAGCACGTCAACATCCAGGTCCCGGACCAGCGCCTCGCCACACTGTTCTATGTCGCAGGCCTCGGGCTCACCCGCGATCCCTTTCTGATGGTGTCCGACACCAACATGTGGATCAACGCTGGACGGAGCCAGTTTCATTTGCCGAGCGGCCGGCCGCAAGTGCTGCGCGGTCATGTCGGGTTGGTCATCGCAGGCCGCGAGGCGCTGCTGGCGCGATTGGCGTCAGTCGCGAAGAAGCTCGAGGGCACGGCGTTCGCCTTCGCCGAGCGTAACGACCATGTCGAAGCGATTTGTCCGTGGGGCAACCGGCTACGCTGTTACGAGCCCGACGCCGCGCGCTTCGGTCGCGTCGCGCTCGGCATTCCCTATGTCGAGTTCGACGTGCCGGTGGGATCCGCCGCGCGCATCTGCACCTTCTACCCCGAGATCATGGGCATGCCATCCGAGTTGCGGAACGGCGACGGCACGGTTGCCGCCGTGAAGACCGGCCGCGACCAGCATCTGTTGTTCCGCGAGACCGATCAGCCGCAAGGCGACTATGACGGCCACCACGTGCAGATGTACATCACCGATTTCTCCGGCCCGTATCGCAAGCTGCTGGCGCGCGATTTGATCTCGCGCGAGGACAATCAGTACCAGTACCGCTTCTGCGACATCGTCGATCTCGACAGCGGCAAGCCGCTGTTCACGGTCGAGCACGAGGTTCGCAGCGCCACCCACCCGATGTTCATGCGGCCGATGGTCAATCGCAATCCGGCGCTGAACAATCGCAATTACGCATCCGGCCACGATCAATCGCTTTGGGCGATGGGGCCGGATCAATACGAGGGATAGGTGATAACCAAGTCCCGCGCCTAGCCGCAGCAACGTCGGAATGACCGAAGTCGCGGCCGGGCGGCTCGGCTGAGCGGAGCCGCCACATGTTGCGTGCGCTCCGGTGGGACGGGCATGCCCCACCTTTCGCATCAGACGGGTGAGCGTCCCGTCAGAAGTGGACCTCGGTGCGCATGCCAAGAACCACGGCATTGTCGGTCTTCACGCCCACCCCGTTATAGCCGCGCCCGCCGGGATTGATGACATACTGGGCGTCGAACTTGAGGTTCAGCCAGCCGGTCGCCTGCCATCCGTACCAGACTTCGAGCGGCACTTCGTTGCCGCCGGCGTTGGGACTGAGGGCAGCCGTGTTCACGTGGGTCGTGCCCACCGCGAAGCCGACTTCGTCCTGGGGACGCCAGGAGAACGTTCCGGTATGCCGGAAGCCCAGGGCGATCTGGTAATCCTGGTACGACGTCCGGTGATCGGCGACGGTCGTGTTGAGGAATGTGTACCAGCCTACCGCACCGGGACCGTCAACAGTCAATCGTTGCAGGATCGACTCGTAGACGCCGAAGCGGCCGCGTTGATCGCTGATATTTTGATCCGGCACGCCACCGACGCCCGGGATGGTGCTGATGACACCCGGAAGGCCGCCATCAATAGACGAGGCGCTGTCGTACCAGCCGCCAAGTCTCCAGGTCCCGGTCAAGGGCCCCTTCGGCGTCCAAACCAATTCCACCGGCACCATCACGCCACTGGCGCGATTCGAGGCGGGAATGCCGGGCAAGAAGTAGACGCCTGGGTCCGACGTCGTCAGGTAACCCGGATTGGCGTCGTAGACACCGACCGACACTGTGAATTCCGGCGCGATCTTGTAGTGGACGACCCCGGCCCATTGGCTCACCGGCCAATTGTAGATGTAGCCGCCCTGGATGTTGCCGGGCTGGCCGCCGCAGAAGGTCAGGTTGATGAACTCGCACAGGCCGAAGAAGAAGTCCGAGCCGACCGGAAGACGGCCGCCTTTGAGTTCAAGGCGGTCATCGAAAAGCTTCTGCGAGTAGTAGAGCTGCGTCAGGCGCAGAATATTGCCGCGGCCGAACACTTCGTTCGTCAGCTGCAGGGCGGGAATGTCCGCTTCGGTATTCAGATTCTTGCCGAAGCGGTCGACCAGCGTGAGACCGACGGTGCCGCCGGGGATGCCGGCGAGTTTCCCCATGTCCAGCTTCGCGCCAAACCACAACTGACCGGCGTTGGCTGCGGTGTTCCTGCTTCCACCGGAGAGATTGCCGACGGATTCGTTACCGAGCGTCAGGCCGATATCGATGCCCTGCTCCTTCAGCCTGGTCCTGCCGAGATCGCCGAACAGATACGGTCTCGTCCAGAAATCGTCAGCCGCATAAGGAACAGGTGCAGCTTTCGTCGAAAAATCGGCCGCATATACTCCACCGCAAAACAGCGATGAGAAAGCAATCCCCACACCGCACACCCCTGCGGTGTTTATAAACCTGCGCAACATTTGTCTCGTCCTCCCGCCGTCTCAGGCTTTGCTTGTTTCGCCTCACGCCCCTGCCCAAAGCCCTCGAGCCTGGAACGCGCTCCCTCCCCCAGCGGCCGCCGACCAGGCGGCCTTGTGTCAACTGGAGCGTGGATCTGTCATGCCCGATCACCCGTTCTCGCCGGCAATGCATCCGCGGGGCGCGGTGACGCGCCTTGGACTTGCTCGGCCAATGTCGATTTCGGCGCCGCACGGGCGAGGCCGGCCAGCGCCAGCTTGCGGCGCCGTCGTGCCTGCAATTGCTGATCCGCCAACACGCCGATCAGAATGACCGTGCCCATCACCGCGAAGTTCAGCGAGTTGGGAATGCCCAGGATGTTCACGAGGTTCTGCAACACCTGCAGCAGCGCCGTGCCCAGCACGATACCGAGAATAGACCCCTCGCCGCCGCGCAGGCTGCACCCGCCCAGGACGGCGGCCGCGATCGCGTAGAGCTCGTAGAAATTTCCGAACGAGCTCGGCGAGACCGAGTTCGTGTAGAACACGAACAAGACTGTTGAAACTCCGGCGAGCCCGCCGCTGATGATATAGGCGGTTGCGATCACGACGTTTGTGCTGATGCCCGAGAAGCGCGCCGCCTCCTCGTTCTTGCCGACGGCATAAAGCCAGCGCCCGTAGACCGAGCGGTGCAGCAGCACAGCGAGGATCAGCGCAAGGACGATCAGCAGGATGAAGGTGTTCGGGATTCCCGCCACATTGCCCGAGGCGATGTTGCTCAGTGTCGCCGCCTCGTCGCCATAACCGAAGCCGCGGGTCGAATCGCTCGTGTAGTAGCGGGCGGCGCCGCGATAGATCAGCAACCCACACAGCGTCACGATGAAGGGCTGCATCTTCAGCCGGGTGATCAGGAACCCCTGGATGCCGCCAAGCACCAGCCCGCCCAGCAGCACGGCCGCCAGCGCCAGAGGCCACGGCACGTCGTAGGTCGTCAGAAGGTCGACGAACACGACGCCGAGCAGCGCAAACATCGAGCCGAGCGACAGGTCGATGCCGCCGGTGATGATCACGAGCCCCTCGCCGAGCGCGAACACACCGAACAGGCCGATCAGATTGGCCATGTTCAAGAGGTTCACCAGCGACAGGAAGGCGGGATTGATCGCACCCGTGATGGCGGCGATCACCACCAGCAGCAATCCCAGACCGAGCTCTTTCCTGATCATGGCGCGGCCGCTTCCGCGGTTTCCAGCGCCTGGCCCATGGCCAGTCGCAATACGTTGTATTCGCTGAACTGCTCCCGCTCGAGCACGCCGCTGACGCTGCCTTCATGCATCACCGCCACCCGGTCGGAGACGCCGATGACTTCCTCCATGTCCGACGAGATCATCACGATCGCGACGCCATGGTTGGCGAGGTCGCGCATCAGCGCGTAGATCTCGCTCTTGGCACCGACATCGATGCCGCGGGTGGGCTCGTCGAAGAACATCACGCGCGGCTGCATGGACAGCCATTTGCCGAGCACGACCTTCTGCTGGTTGCCGCCGGAGAGCGTCACCACCTCCATGTCGATGCTCGGCGCCTTGATGGAGAGGCGCCTGACCTGCTCTTTCGCGACCTTGCGTTCGGCCGCGCCGCTGACCAGCCACATCCGCGCATGATCCAACAGGCTCGCCAGCGTCATGTTCTCGCGAATCGGCAGCTCCAGCACGAGCCCGGATTTCTTGCGATCCTCCGGCACCAGATAGATGCCTTGGCTGATCGCGTCGCGCGGCGATGCGATTGCGATCGGCGCGTTGTCGATCCTGATCTCGCCGCCCAGCAGCGGGTCAACCCCGAAGGCCGCGCGGGCAAGAGAGGTGCGGCCGGCGCCTACCAGCCCCGCCAGGCCCAGGATCTCGCCATGCCGCACGGAAAGATCAACCTGCCGGTCGGGAAAAGCCGATGTCACGACGCCGACGATGTCGCAGCCGCCCGGCTGCGGCGGGTATTTCGGCGGAGTATGCAGCGCTTTCAGGTCGCGGCCGATCATCAGCCGGATCATCGCGGCATGGCTTAGCTCGTTCCGCGCCAGCTCTCCCACCGTGCGGCCGTCGCGCAGCACCACGACGCGGTCGGCGCAGGTCATGATCTCGCCGAGCCGGTGGGAGATATAGATCACCGAGATGCCGTGTGCCTTCAGGTCGGCAATCACCTCGAGCAGCCGTTCCGTCTCCGAAATCGTCAGGCTGGAGGTCGGCTCGTCCATGATGATCACGCGGGCGTCGATCGAGAGCGCCTTGGCGATCTCCACCATCTGACGCTCGGCGATGGACAGGTCTTCGACCAGCGTATCCGGCGCGAAATCCGCACCCAGCCGCTCCAGCAGCGGCGTCACGCGGGCGCGCATCTGCGCGCTGTCCACCAGTTTCAGCGGCCCGCCCATCAGCTTCTCGCGCCCGATGAAGACGTTCGCGGCGACGTCGAGATTCTCGAACAGGTTCAATTCCTGATGCACGAAGGCGATGCCGGCCTGCGTCGCCTCGTTCACCGTTATCCGCGCGTAGTCGTTACCGCCGATGCGGATCACACCCTCGCTCGGCGCGATCACGCCGCCGAGCACGCGCATCAGCGTCGACTTGCCGGCGCCGTTCTCGCCGATCAGGCCCAACACCTCGCCGCGGTACACCCGCAGGCTGACGTCATCGAGGGCCATGACACCGGGATAGGATTTGCTGATCCCGGCGAGTTCGAACAGGATTTCCGCCATTCATTTCCTCCCGCACGACGCCCGGCGGACGTGCCGCCGGGCGCCTGATACTCACTTCTTGAGGAGGTTCTTCATGTCTGCGGTGAATGCCGCGACGTTGGCCTTGCTGATTACCTTGGTCGGCACGATCAGCTTGCCGCCCGCCGGGATCCAGGACTTGTCGCCGTTCAGCGTCTTGATGATGTTGGTGGCGGAGAGATAACCGAACTCGTAGGGCTGCTGCACCACCGTCGATTCGATCGTGCCGTCGGAAACGCCCCGCAGCGTGCGCTGGTCCTCGTCGAAGCCGACGATCTTCACCTTGCCGGCCTTGCCCGCCGCCTTGACGGCGTCGTAGATCAGCGGTGTCTCGTAGCTCCAAAGGCCGGACAACAGCGCGATGTCGGGATATTTGACGAGCACGTTCTCCATGTTCGCCTTGGCCTTGGCGAAGTCCACCTGGTCGGTGAACACGTCGACCAGCTCGACCTTGGTGCCGGCGATCGCGTCCTTGATACCCTGCACCCGCTCGCGGGCATTGTCCGCATCCATCGTGCCGACGAACAGCGCGATCTTGCCGCCGTTCGGCAGCGCCTTCTTGATCTCCTCGCCTGCTTGGCGTCCGGCCGCGACGTTGTCGGTGCCGATATAGGCAAGGCGATTGCTCTGCGGCGCGTCGCTGTCCGTCGTGATCAGCACGGTCTTGGCCGCAACCTTGTTGAGCTCTTCGGTTGCGTGCGGCGCATCATCCACCGAGATGGAAATGCCGGCGACGCCGCGCACCAGCAGGTCGTCCAGCTCGCGCCGCTGGCCGGCCGCGGTGGCCTCGTTGGTGACGATCAACTGGATGTCGTATTCCGGGTGCTCCTTCTGAGCCTTCTCGAGCCCACGGCCCGCGATGGTCCAGAAATCGGCCGCGGCATTGGTGACCAGCGCAATGGTCTTTTTCTGCTGAGCCTGCGCCATCCCCGTGGCCATCGCGAGCGCGGCGGCGGTCGCGAGCAGCGGCACTATCAATTTCTTGATTGATCCGTTCATGTGTATCTCCCTTTGTTCACCCACTCCGGGGCTTCACAGCGCTTTTGCGCCCTTATTTTATTTACGCCGCGAAGAAATGACGCAGCGTAAAGTGTCAAGATCAGGATGTACGAGCGTCTTATTCAAGCGTAAATAGTACATAAGGTACGATATTAGTAAACATGGCGCCCAAAGACGTTTCCCGAATGTGCTTTTTACGCCACAGTACTGCACCGCGCGCATATTAAATTCACCAATAGAATTAAAGGGGCAACATGGTTGACCAGACTGAGCCGCCGAGACGCGTTTCAACCGTGGCCCGCGGCTCGAACCGTGGCCGCCTGGTCGAAGTCTTGCGACGCCAAGGGCCGTTGCCGCGTGTGGAGCTCGCCCGGAACACGGGATTGAGCTTCCCGGCCGTTTCAGGCCTGACGTCGCGGCTGATCGCGGAAGAGATGCTGTGCGAGACCGAGACAGCGGCAACCGCATGGTCCGACGATCCCGACGAAGAGGATGCGGACGGGCCGAATGGCCGTCGCCGCGGCCGGCCGGCCGTGCTGCTGACCTTGAACCCGGAGTTCGGGCGCATCGTCGCGATCTCCGTGCGTATGAACCTGATCGAGACGCTGATCGCGGATTTCCGGGGCTCCGGCGTGGCGCAGTCGCGACTTGCACTGTCGACGCGCGCGCTCGATGCAGGCGCGCTGCGCGATCTCGTGATCGCGCAGATCAATGCGCTGCTCGATGCGACGGCGACGCCGCGCCATCGGCTATTGGGAATCGGGATTGCGCTGCAAGGCATCGTGAACGTCGACACCGGCACGACGCTGTGGAGTCCCGCGCTGTCGATCACCGAAGTCGATCTGGCGACGCCGATACGTCAGGCGTTCGGGGTCGAGGTCGTGATGGCGAACGACGCTGTCGCGGTCGCGCTCGCCCTCACGTCCGCCGAACCGGCATTGGCGCAAGGCCTCTCGGCCACGATCATGGTCGGTCACGGCATCGGGATGGGCGTCGTTGCCGATGGTGAAGCACGCTGGGGCGCCGGCAGCGAGATCGGCCATGTCAAGCTGGCGCCGGACGGCCCGCAATGCCGCTGCGGCCAGCGCGGCTGCATCGAGGCTTATCTTGCCGATTATGCGCTCTACCGCGACGCCCGCACCTTTCTCGATCTGCCGCCGGCGGACTCGCAGCAGCCGTCCGAAGGACAGATGGCTCTGTTGCGCGAGCGTGCGCTGGGCGGCGATCCACGTCTCGAGCAGCTGTTCCTGCAGGCAGGTCGCGCCCTCGCCGAGGCGGTCGCCGCAACGATATCGGTGCTGCGCCCACACCATGTCATCCTGGCGGGTCCAGGCCTGATGGCATTCGACATGATGCGCCACGCCTATGAAGAGCGGCTCGAGCAGTCGGTGTTGCCATGGCTGCTCAGGTCCACGGCGATCCATCTGCGTCCAAGCGAATCGACGGTCATTGTCGAGGGCATGGTGCGGCGGACGCTGCGGGTCGTGGACCAAAACCACATGGAAGCGACCGAGTAAGCGCCGCGAGCTAAGCGCTGGCTGGGGCGGGAGGGATCGAACCTCCGAATGGCGGAATCAAAATCCGCTGCCTTACCACTTGGCTACGCCCCATCAGGCCCGTGGGAACGGCGGCGACACGAGCGCCCGCGGATTCCCTCGAGTGGTGCCGGTCTATAGGGAGAGGCGCGGCATTTCAACCGCCCGGAGGGGCAAAATACCACAGGCGCCGGCGGCGCCGCGCCATGCCTGATAGGGGCGCTACGCCACCCCGCTCTCGACGGCCGCTCCGCCACCCCTCCTGACAGTTGAGACCTCCCCCGTTTCATGGGAATACGGCGGCAAGAACTGTCTCCCCGGGAGTGAGCCATGACCTACCGCGCGCCGATCTCTGACATGCTGCTGTCGCTCAACCACGGCGCCGGCCTGAAGGCTGCCATGGAGGCCGGCCATTACGGCGATTTCGACGGCGATATCGTGAGCGCCGTGCTGGAGGAAGCCGGCAAGTTCGCAACCGATGTGCTGGCGCCGCTCAACAAGGTCGGCGACGAGCACGGCATCAAGCTCAGCGACGGCAAGGTCACGACCGCGCCGGGCTGGCCGGATGCCTACAAGCGCTGGACCGAGGGCGGCTGGAACGCGGTCTCCGGCCCCGAGGATTTTGGCGGCCAGGGCCTGCCGCTCGCGATCAACGCCGCCTGCACCGAGATCTGGAGCGCCGCCAACGTCGCCTTCGGCCTCTGCCCGCTGCTGACGGCGTCGGCGATGGAGGCGCTGGACGCGCATGGCAGCGACGAGTTGAAGAAAATCTATCTCGAGAAGCTCGTCTCCGGCGAATGGACCGGCACGATGCAGCTGACCGAGCCGCAGGCCGGCTCCGACGTCGGCGCGCTGCGCACCCGCGCCGAGAAGCAGGCCGACGGCACCTATCGCATCAAGGGGACGAAGATCTTCATCACCTATGGCGAGCACGACATGACCGACAACATCGTGCATTTCGTGCTGGCGCGCCTGCCGGACGCGCCGGCCGGCACCAAGGGGATATCGCTGTTCCTTGTGCCGAAATTCATGGTCAACGAAGACGGCTCGCTGGGTGCGCGCAACGACATTTTCGCAAGCGGCGTCGAGCACAAGCTCGGCATGCATGCCTCGCCCACTTGCACCATGACAATGGGCGATCATGGCGGCGCCATCGGCTTCCTGGTCGGCGAAGAGAACCAGGGCATGCGCTGCATGTTCACGATGATGAACCAGGCCCGCCTCGGCGTCGGCCTCGAAGGCGTCGGTGTTGCCGACCGCGCCTATCAGCAGGCATTGTCTTACGCACAGGAGCGCAAGCAGGGCCGCGCTCTCGGCAAGAAGGGTGACGGCTCCGATGCGATCTTCGTGCATCCCGACGTCAAGCGCATGCTGATGCGGATGCGGGCGCAGACCGCGGCGGCGCGTACCATCTGCTATGCGACCGCCGTGGCGATCGACGTCTCGACACGCGCCAGCGATCCGAAGGTCCGCGCGGACGCTGCCGCGCGCGCGGCGCTGCTGACGCCGATGGCCAAGGGCTATTCCACCGATGTCGGCAACGAGGTCGCCTATCTCGGCGTGCAGGTGCATGGCGGCATGGGCTTCATCGAGGAGACCGGCGCGGCACAACACTATCGCGATGCCCGCATCACCGCGATCTACGAGGGCACCAACGGCATCCAGGCCATCGACCTCGTCACGCGAAAGCTCGCGGCCAACGGCGGCGCATCGGTGTGGGCACTGCTCGACGAACTCTCGGCCATCGTGAAGCAGGTCGAAGCTTCCAACGATCCCGCCTTCGGCACCACGGGCGTGAAGTTGCGCGAGGCACTGGAGGCGCTGACGCGCACCAGCAAATGGCTGCTGGAGCGGGTTGCGTCCGCGCCGAACGAGGCGCTGGCCGGCGCGACGCCGTATCTGCAACAGTTCGCCGCCACGCTCGGCGGCTGCATGCTGGCATCCGAAGCGCTCGCCGCGAAATCCGATGGCATCACGGACGCCGCGCGCTACGTCTCGCTGGCGCGCTTCTTCGCCGAGAACATCGCCGTGCAGGCCGGCGCGCTCGAGCGCACCGTGACGGAAAGCGCGGAGTCGGTCGCGGCGGCGGATGCGGTATTGTTGGGGTAGCTGGGACGGCGTAGTCTGGATGAAGCGCAGCGTAATCCGGCGCTGTCATTGCTTGTGGCACGAATCCCGGATTGCGCTGCGCTCCATCCGGGCTACGAAGCCGCGAGCTTGGTACGTCGCCCCGGCCGCCACAGCACCACGCCCGCCGCCAACAGGTCGAGCACCACGCACATCGCAAATGCCGTCGTGTAATCGCCGGTTACGCTGCGCACGAGACCGACGATGCCGGGGCCGAAGGCACTGACGATGCCGCTGATCGACGTGCCCAGTCCCATCGCGGCGGCGAAGGCGCTCGCGCCGATCTCGCGCTGGATGATCAAGGGCGGGAACGTGATCATGTTGCCGATCGAGAAGCCGTAGACGGCGCAGCACACGAGCAGCACGGTCGGGTTCGTGCTTTGCAGAAGCACGAACAGAGCCGCCGCCTGGCTCGTCATCGATGCCGCGCAGGCGAGCCGCGGATCGAGCCGGTCGACGAACAGGCCGAGCGACAGGCGCCCGAGCACCGCCATCGCCGCCATGATGGTGACCGCAAGGCCCGCACTGGCGCGGCCGATCAGCGGTTCGAGAAACGTCACCTGGTGGATGATGAATCCCATCTGCGCCAGCAGCGCGACCGCGATCGGCAGCACCATGGTCCAGAACGCCGCGTTGGCGAGCAGCGTCTTGCGCGAGTGAACCGCAGGCAAGGCAGTGCCGCCAGCGGATGAATCCCCACCCGACGTCGGCGGCATTTCGGTCCGCCAGCCGGTGAAGATGACCACCACCGGCAGCACCAGCACCACCATCGCGAGCGTGGCTGCCAGCATCGCGGAACGGAAGCCGATGCTGGCGCTCAGCGACAGCAGCAGCGGCACGAGGACGATGCCGCCGCAGGTCGCGCCGTTGTAGGCGAGGCTGAGCGCGAGCCCGCGGCGCCGTTCGAACCAGGAGTTCAGCACGGTCGCGATCACCACCGTGCCCATGCCGGTCCAGCCGACCGACATCAGCGCATAGGCGAGATAGAGCTGCCAGGGCGTCTGCAGCAGCGCCAGCAGCACCGTCGAAGCGCCGAGCGCCGACAGGCCGCACAGGATCAGCGACCGAAGCCCGATGCGGGCGAGCAGATCGTCGGTGAAGATGACGAGGACGGCAGTCAGGAGAAAGGAGAAGGTGCTGGCCGCGGAGACCAGCGTGCCCGGCCAGCCATGGGCGCGCTGGAGTTCGGCGAGATAGACGCCCTGGCCGTAGAGGCCGAAGCCGAACATGAAGAAAGCCATCAGGAAGCAGGCCAGCACGACGCGCCAGCCGCGATAGTGCAGCGAGGATTCGTCAACACGAGTGGCGGCAATCATCAATCAGGCAATCGGCCAAATGGAGCGGCGCGAGGCGATCGTGCACCACAACCAGGGGTTTTTCAATCGAAAATGGCAGCTGATTATTGCAACGCGTCACACGGCGGGAGCGTGATGCGCCCGTCTCGGGCGAATTCGACCTCCAAAAGGTTGAGCGAGCGCATTGGCACGCCTGCAAGATGATGTAGGCTGACGTTTCGCGAGTCTAGCCAATGTCAGTATCGCGGCGACCGCAGGGGCCCCCTCATGCCGAATGGCAATATCGTCGTCACCGAAGAGCGCGGAACACGCGTGATCACCCTGCGTCGCCCGAGCAAGAAGAACGCGATCACGCAGGACATGTATCGGGAGATGAGCCGCGCGATCGACACCGCGCAGAACAATCCCGACATCCGCTGCATGATCATCACCGGAGGCTCCGGCGTGTTCACCGCCGGCGATGATATCGACGATTTCATGCACGCCGACACGTCGCGCCCCGAGACGCTGTCCGACGGCGCCAAGTTTCTCTATTCGCTCGCCCTCAACGCCAAGCCGGTGATCGCGGCCGTGGACGGTGCATCGATCGGCATGGGCACCGTGATGCTGTTCCATTGCGACTATGTGCTGGCCTCGAACGCGGCAACCTTCTCCGCGCCCTACATCCATCTCGGGCTCGTGCCGGTCGGCGCGTCCAGCCTCTTGATGCCGAACACGATGGGCTACCAGCGCGCCTTCGCCATGCTGGTGATGGGGCGGACTTTTACGGCCGCGGAAGCGCATGCCGCCGGCTTCGTCAACACCGTGGTCTCGCCGGGACATACCGAGGTCGAGGCGCGCAAGGTGGCGCGCGATATCTGCCGGCTGCCCGCCGAAGCGGTCGCGACCTCGCGCAAACTGCTCCGCGTCGCATCCGAGGAGCTCACCCGCCGTATCGACCAGGAGGCCCATTTGTTCGGCGAGCGGCTGAAGTCGGAAGAAGCCACCGCCGCGTTCAACGCGTTCGCGAGCAGAAAGAAGAAAAAGTAGGCTGTCGTCCGGCGCAGCGCCGCGGAATGACGGCGAGAACTTTCGTGAAATCTTCGTGCGGACCGACTAGTCTGGTTTCATGCAACATGTTCTCCGCCTGACCGTCTTCGCGCTCGCGCTCGCCGCCCTGCCCGCGTCCGCCCAAACCGCCGCACCCGTCGAGCTGCGCATCCTCGCGATCAACGATTTCCACGGCAATCTGCGCCCACCGCCGGGCGGCATCCGGATCAGTGATCCCGAGGACAAGTCCAGGAAGGTGATGGTGGCGGCCGGCGGTGCCGAATACATGGCGACGCTGGTGAAGCAGCTGCGCGAGGGACACAAGAACACGATCTTCGTCGCCGCCGGCGACCTGATCGGCGCAAGCCCGTTCCTGTCGGCGATGTTCCACGACGAGCCTTCGATCGAGTCGCTCTCGATGATGGGGCTCGCGATCACCTCGGTCGGCAATCACGAATTCGACGAGGGCAAGACCGAGCTGTTGCGGATGCAGAACGGGGGCTGTCATCCCGTCGACGGCTGCCAGGGGCCGCACCCCTTCACGGGCGCCAAATTCCGCTATCTCGCGGCGTCCACCATCGAGACGGCGACGGGCAAGAGCGTGCTGCCGCCTTACGAGATCAGGGAGTTCGAAGGCATCCCCATAGCCTTCATCGGGCTGACCTTGAAGGACACCGCGGGCATCGTCTCGCCATCGGGCATCACGGGTCTTGAATTCCGCGACGAAGCCGAGACGGTGAACGCGCTGGTGCCGCAGCTGAAGGCGCGTGGGGTCGAGGCGATCGTGGTGCTGATCCACCAGGGCGGCGAGCCGGCTGGCGACTACAACGAATGCCCTGCCATCACGGGGCCGATCGTCGACATCGTGAAAAAATTCGAGCGCGCCGTCGACGTCGTCGTCAGCGGCCACACCCATCGTGCTTATGTCTGCGATATTGACGGGCGGCTCGTCACCAGCGGCGACAAATACGGTACGCTGGTCACCGCGATCGACCTCAAGCTCGATCCGGTAACCCGCGACGTCGTCAGCGCCCGGGCCGAGAACGTCCTCGTCGCCAACGCCTCGCTGCCCAGGGATCCCGAGCAGACCGCACTGATCGACGCCTACGACAGGCTTTCGGCGCCGATCGCCAATCGCCCGGCTGGATCGGTGACGCAGGCGCTGTCACGCGTGCCGAACGACGCCGGCGAAAGCCCGCTCGGCGACGTCATTGCGGACGCGCAGCTCGCCGCGACCAGGGACGCCAAGGACGGCAGCGCCGTCATCGCGCTCACCAATCCCGGCGGTATCCGCACCGACATCGTCCCGAAGGAGAACGGCGCGATCACCTTCGGCGACGTTTTCGCCAGCCAGCCGTTCCGCAACCGGCTCGTCACCATGACGCTCACGGGCAGCCAGCTCAAGGACATGCTGGAGCAGCAATGGCTCGATCCGAAGCGGCCGCGGATTCTCCAGGTCTCGAACGGGTTCAGTTACGCCTGGGATGCGGCGAAGCCATTCGGCGAGCGCGTGATCAACGAGAAGATGACGCTCAATGGCAGGCTGATCGAAGCCGGAAGCGGCTACCGCGTCACCCTCAACGATTACCTCGCAGTTGGCGGCGACGGCTTTACGGTCGCCAAACAAGGCACGGGGCCGCAATATGGCGGCTACGACGCCGACGCGCTGTTCGCGTTCTTCAGGGCGCACGGACCGATCGGGCCGCTGCCGCTGAGCCGCATCCTGCGCGTGAATTGATCCGGATCAAACGGGCCGGTTCGGGACACCCTTTGCCATTCCCGGGGGAACGCATAGATTGGGTTTTGCATTTGCGTTTTGGCGCCGGATGCGCCAAGCGACGTCGAGAGCCCGCATCCCATGAGGCCGACTGATGAGTACGCTTCTCCTCTCCCACAAGGCCTGCCTCGACCACGTCACGCCGCCGGGACACCCTGAAAGGCCGGACCGCCTGCGCGCGGTGGAGGAGGCGCTGTCGCATGAGCGCTTCCAGTTCCTGGTGCGCGACCAGGCGCCGGAGGGCGATCTCGATCTCGTCACGCTCTGCCACAACGAGCACTACGTCACGGAGCTGCGCCACATCGCGCCGACCAGCGGACAGGTCTATATCGATGGCGACACCTCGATGTCGCCGGGCACGTGGGAAGCGGTGATGCGCGGCGTTGGTGGCGCGGTCGCGGCGACCGAAGCGGTGATGGCGGGCGAGCATCGCAACGCATTCGTCGCGGTGCGCCCGCCCGGCCACCACGCCGAGATCGGCAAGCCGATGGGTTTCTGCTTCTTCGACAACGTCGCCATCGCCGCGCGCCACGCGCAGCGCAAATACGGCATCAAGCGCGCGGCCATCGTCGATTTCGACGTGCATCATGGCAACGGCACGCAGGACATCTTCTGGTCGGACCCGACCGTGATGTACTGCTCGACGCACCAGATGCCGCTGTTTCCGGGCACCGGTGCCAAGAGCGAGCGCGGCGACCATGACACCATCGTCAACGCGCCGCTCGCCTCCGAGGACGGCGGGCCGGAATTCCGCATCGCGTTCGAAAGTTTGATCCTGCCGCAGCTCGAAAAATTCAGCCCGGAGCTGCTCGTCATCTCTGCCGGCTTCGACGCGCATTATCGCGATCCGCTGGCGTCGCTGAATTTGCGCGCGGAGGATTATGCCTGGGTGACGCGCAAGCTGATGGACCTCGCCGACAAGACCGCCGGGGGGCGCGTTGTTTCTGTGCTCGAGGGCGGCTACGACCTGCAAGGACTGAAAGAATCTGTTACGGCGCATGTCGGCGCCCTGATGGGCGCCTGACACACCCGCCACATTGCGCCCGCAAAACTTTGCTTTCTCCGACATGAAGCGAATCGGGCAATCGGAAACTTATATGGCCGAAAATACCCAAATCGACATCTCCAGGCTGACCTTCGAACGCGCCATCGAGGAGCTCGAAACCATCGTGAAGCGGCTCGAGGACGGCAAGGTGCCGCTCGAGGAATCCGTGACGATCTACGAGCGCGGCGAGGCCCTGAAGCGCCGCTGCGAGGAGTTGCTGCGCCAGGCCGAGGCGCGCGTCGACAAGATCACCACCGATGCCAGCGGCCAGGCCACCGGCACCGCGCCGCTCGACGTCCAGTAGGGGCCGCCTTCAAAGCCGCCTATCTCACGCAGCGGGCACCGGCAATTTTTCATGATCGCACGCCGCCGTCGGCGTTGTTGCTGCTGCTGCTGCTTGATTCGAGGGAACCGGCACTCTGGAGATCACGGAACCTCCCGCAGAGGGCCCCTCGCCCTCCTAAATCCGTCTAAAAATAGCTTCCCCACGCCAAAAACCTTGCCGAGGAACCGGGCAAGCTTGGAACCCTTCCGCTGGCGCTGGGATTAACCACTCTGGCCCGGGGGTTGCAGGTGCATGCCCGTAATCGGCCCAGCGGGTTGGCTTTGGCCCAAGCTTTGGTGTAAAGCTGCGCGGAGTGTGGCTTTTTGTAAGCCTTGCGTAGGCACTGATTACCGACGACAAGCGCTTCAAACTGCTGATGAATTGGCTGGGATGGACGAAGCCGATCTAAGTGACAGGGATCACAGAGACTGAACCGGAGAGCACTTAAGCTCACCTAAGCTTGAAGACGGGGCTTTGCCCCATGCAGGTGGCTCCGACGGTTTAAGGACTCGCGCTGCGCCGATATTGAGCAAACCCATCGCGCACCGGAACAATCTTCCGGCGCTGACAAATTGGAAATCGCCGTGAACGCATATAGTAAAACGCCGCTTCTCGACACCATCCGGACGCCGGACGACCTGCGCAAGCTCAAGGTCGAGCAGGTTCGCCAGGTCGCCGACGAGCTGCGTCAGGAGACCATCGATGCCGTCTCGGTGACCGGCGGTCACTTCGGCGCAGGCCTCGGCGTGGTCGAGCTCACCACTGCGATCCATTACGTCTTCGACACCCCGCGCGACCGGCTGATCTGGGACGTCGGCCACCAGGCCTATCCGCACAAGATCCTCACCGGCCGGCGCGATCGCATCCGTACCCTGCGCACCGGCGGCGGCCTGTCCGGCTTCACCAAGCGCAGCGAGAGCGATTACGATCCGTTCGGCGCCGCGCATTCCTCGACCTCGATCTCCGCCGGCCTCGGCATGGCCGTCGCGCGCGACCTCTCCGGTGGCAAGAACAACGTTATCGCCGTCATCGGTGACGGCGCGATGTCGGCGGGCATGGCCTACGAGGCCATGAACAATGCGGGGGCGATGAACTCGCGCCTGATCGTCATCCTCAACGACAACGACATGTCGATCGCACCGCCGGTCGGCGCGATGAGCGCCTATCTGTCGCGGCTCTACTCGGGCAAGACCTATCGCACGCTGCGCGATGTGGCCAAGCAGATCAACCAGCGCCTGCCCAAGATCCTCGCCAACCGCGCCAATCGCGTCGAGGAATATTCCCGCGGCTTCATGATGGACGGCGGCACGCTGTTCGAGGAGCTCGGCTTCTATTACGTCGGCCCGATCGACGGCCACAACCTCGACCATCTCCTGCCCGTGCTCAAGAACGTGCGCGACATGGAGACCGGCCCGATCCTGCTCCACGTCGTGACGCAGAAGGGCAAGGGCTACGGCCCGGCGGAAGCCTCCGCCGACAAGTACCACGCCGTGGTCAAGTTCGACGTCGCGACCGGCACCCAGGCCAAGTCCAAGCCGAACGCGCCGGCCTATCAGAACGTGTTCGGCCAGAGCCTCGTCAAGGAAGCGGAGAAGGACGACAAGATCGTCGCCATCACTGCGGCGATGCCCTCCGGCACCGGCGTCGACATCTTCAACAAGGCGTTCCCGGACCGCACCTTCGACGTCGGCATTGCCGAGCAACACGCGGTGACGTTCGCCGCCGGTCTCGCCACCGAAGGCTACAAGCCTTTCTGCGCGATCTACTCGACCTTCCTGCAGCGTGGCTACGACCAGATCGTGCATGACGTCGCGATCCAGAGCCTGCCCGTGCGCTTCGCCATCGACCGCGCCGGCCTCGTCGGCGCCGACGGCGCCACCCATGCCGGCTCGTTCGACAACGCCTATCTCGGCTGTCTGCCGAACATGGTGATCATGGCGGCGGCCGACGAAGCCGAGCTGGTGCACATGGTCGCAACCCAGGTCGCGATCAACGATCGTCCGAGTTCCCTGCGCTATCCGCGCGGCGAAGGCCGCGGCATCGAGATGCCCGAAATCGGCGTTCCGCTCGAGATCGGCAAGGGCCGCATCGTCCGCGAGGGCAGCAAGATCGCCCTGCTCTCCTTCGGCACGCGCCTTGCCGAATGCGAGAAGGCCGCCGACGAGCTCGCGGCCCACGGCCTTTCGACCACGATCGCGGATGCGCGCTTCATGAAGCCGCTGGACACCGAGCTGGTGCTCAAGCTCGCGCGCGACCACGAGATCCTGATCACGATCGAGGAAGGCTCGGTCGGCGGTTTCGGCTCGCATGTCGCGCAATACCTGACCGACCAGGGCGCGCTCGACAGCGGCCTGGTGCGGTTCCGCACCATGGTGCTGCCCGACGTGTTCCAGGACCACGACACCCCGGCGGCGATGTACGGTCGTGCCGGTCTCGACGCCAAGGGCATCGTCGCCAAGGTGTTCGAGGCGCTCGGCAAGGACGTCAAGGCCGAGACGGTCAAGCTCGCCTAACAGCGAGCTTCGACCTTCCGCGAAGCAGCTCTGATGAAAATCTATCTGGCAGGCCCCGACGTGTTCCTGCCAGATGCGGTCGAGATCGGCCGGGAGAAGGTCGCGATCTGTGCCGCGCACGGCCTTACCGGCCTCTATCCCCTCGACAACGACATCGACCTCGCCGCTCCCGACGCCTCGCGGCGGATCTTTTGCGGCAACGAGGCGATGATGGACGCGGCCGATGCGATCATCGCCAACCTCACGCCGTTCCGCGGCGCCAGCGCCGATCCCGGCACCATCTACGAGCTCGGCTACATGGCCGGCCGCCGCAAGTTTTGCCTCGCTTATTCCAACGACGGCGCCGCCTATGCCGACCGCCTCAGCCGCTTCATGGACGTGACGTCCGAGGACGGGCGGCTGGTCGACGCGCAGGGGCTGACGGTCGAGGATTTTGGCCTCGTCGACAATCTCATGATGATCCACGCGCTGGAGCTGCATGGCTGCCCGGTGGTGACGCCGGCGCAGATGCCGATCGACATCTGGCACGATCTTGCCGCGTTCGAGGCTTGCGTCCGGATGGCGGCCGCGCGATTGATCGCTACATAAGCGCCTCTGGCGTCTTCGGAGAGATGATGTCCCCTGCCCGCAAGCGCGCGGATGTTCTGCTGGTCGAGCGCGGCCTGTTCGAGAGCCGGGCGCGGGCGCGCGCGGCGATCGAGGCCGGCCTCGTCACCGCCGACGACAAGCAGGTCGCAAAGCCGTCGGAGACCATCGCCGAGGACGCCGTGATCCAGGCCGAGCCCGCGTACCCCTACGTCTCCCGCGGCGGCGTCAAGCTCGCCGGCGCGCTGGAGCGCTACCCGATCGAGATCGAGGACCATGTCTGCCTCGACGTCGGCGCGTCCACCGGCGGATTTACCGAGGTGCTGCTGGCGAACGGCGCGAGTCTCGTCTTTGCCGTCGATGTCGGCACCAGCCAGTTGCATCCCTCGCTGCGCGGTCACTCCAGGATCGTGTCGATGGAAGAGACCGACATCCGCGCCTATGACGGCAAGCGTTTGCCGGCGCGGCCCGATGTCGTCGTGATCGACGTCAGCTTCATCTCGCTCAAGACGGTGCTGCCCGTGGCGCTGTCGCTGGCGGCCGCGCCGATGAGCCTGCTGGCACTGATCAAGCCGCAATTCGAGGCGGACCGGAAGCACAACAAGAAGGGCATCGTCCGCGACGCCGCCGTGCACCGCGAGATCTGCGACGACATCGCCGCCTTTGCGGCCTCGCTCGGCTGCACCGATATCGAGGTGTTCCCGTCGGCGATCACCGGCGGCGACGGCAACATCGAATTCTTCCTGGGCGCGCGCCGTGGTTGAGCGCGTGACGATCGATCACGTCGGCCATCGCGGCGACGGCGTCTCGCTCGACGCTAGTGAAGCCATCTATGTGCCCTATACGCTCGGCGGCGAGACCGTCGAGGTCGATCACGTCGTCGGCAACCATCCTGATCGCCGCAAGCTGCTGGCGGTGGATGTCGCCAGCCCCGAGCGCGTCGCGCCGTTCTGTCCGCATTTCGGGGTGTGTGGCGGCTGCGCGATCCAGCACTGGGCGGCTGAACCGTATCACGCCTGGAAGCGCGGCATCGTGGTCGAGACCCTGGCCCAGGCCGGCATCGACTGCGAGGTGGCGCCGCTGGTCGATGCCCATGGTGCGGGACGCAGGCGCATGACGCTGCACGGCCGGTTCGGCACCCATGACATCCTCAAGGTCGGCTTCTCGGCTGCGAGCTCGCACGATGTCATCCCGATCGATCGCTGCCCGATCCTCGATCCCGGGCTCGAGGGCGCGCTCGATGCCGGTTGGGCGCTCGCCGAACTGCTGACGTCCAAAATGCTGGTGACGAAGCCGCTGGACATCCAGGTGACCGCGACCGCCAACGGTCTCGACGTGGACGTGCGCGGCTCCGGCCCGCTGCCAACGCCGCTCGTGACGGCGCTGTCGCGCGTCGCCGAGCAGCATCGCCTGGCACGGCTGACACGGCACGGCGAACTGGTGCTGCAACGCCTGCCACCGACCCTGCAGATGGGCCGCGCCGAAGTGACGCTACCGCCGGGCTCGTTCCTGCAGGCCACCGTCGCCGGCGAAGCGACGCTTGCGTCGCTGGTCGCGGAGCGCATCGGCAAGGCGAAGAACGTTCTCGACCTCTTCTGCGGTGTCGGGCCGTTTGCGTTGCGGCTCGCCGAAAAGGCCCGCGTCACCGCCCATGACAATGACGCCGGCGCCATTGCAGCGCTCGAAAAAGCCGCGCGCACACCGGGCCTCAAGCCGATCAAGGCCGAGCCGCGCGACCTGTTCCGCCGTCCCCTGGTGGCGCCGGAGCTGCGCGATTTTGACGCTGTCGTGTTCGACCCGCCGCGCCAGGGCGCACAGGCGCAGGCCTTGAAGCTCGCCGCGAGCAAGGTGCCGGTGGTGGTCGCGGTCTCCTGCAATGTCGCGACCTTTGCTCGCGATGCGCGGCTGCTGATCGATGGCGGCTACAAGATTGACGTAGTCGTGCCGGTGGATCAGTTCCGCCACACGCCGCATGTCGAGCTGGTTGCGAAGTTCACGCGCTAGTTAGCGCCGAAGGCCACTCAACGCCGGCGACTCGCCGGGCAGCATGTTCGATCTGAGATCGCTATCCATGCGGCCCGAGTCCTGCTGGGTGAAGCCGGCGCCGAACGACAGGCTGAGGTTGGAGGTCGGCTTGAACTCGACACCCGCAAATGCGCTGTAGCCGGGCGAGGCGCTGGAGGTGAGCGGCGCAAGCGAGCTGCCGATGCCGTTGCCGTATTTCAGGGTGTCGAAACCGGCAAAGAACGTGACGGGCATGCCGCCCGCGGTCTTGGTGTTGTAGCCGAATTGCGTGCTGTCGTAGGAGAGCGCGCTGAAATTGCCGCTCAGTCCGGCCGGGCTGAGGCCGCTCCAATTGAGATTGCCATGCTGGCTGCCGACAAAGAAGCCGTTCGCAAAATTGCTGCGGCCGCTTGCGTCGGCGCCATTGAAGCTCGGGAAATTGCCGTAGCTGTCGGCGCTCTGGCCGGCAACGCCGCCGAAGCCGAAAGGTCCGCCGGGGATCCAATATTGCAGGGGTGCGCCTTGCGCATGAGCCGGCGCTTCGCCGAGGCAGAGCAGGGCAAGAAAAACCGCGAGACCGCAAGAGCGTGTAAGCCTGGACATCCAAATAACCGTCGAAAAGCTTGCGAATTATACCCACCAGACAGCATGAATGCCAGCATAGCGACACCAGTCTTCCCTTGAGTTCCGGGATCACGTTTTCCTGCCAGTTTGAACTTCCCGCATGCCGGATTGACCCACCTAAGGGGGCGCGTCAGCACGGAGGCTGTCATGGAGGTCAATTCCGACAGGTTGAATGCCTTTATGGGCAAGATGGTCACCGAATTCGGGGCAGCGATGAATGCGTCGCTGGTCCTGCTCGGGGACAAGCTCGGTCTCTACCGTACCCTTGCCGCCAAGGGACCGATGAACTCGTCCGAGCTCGCAAGCGCCACCGGGACGGCGGAGCGCTACGTCCGCGAATGGCTCGCGAGCCAGGCGGCATCCGGCTACATCGAATACGATTCCGCTTCGGCAAAATTCTCGATGCTGCCGGAGCAGGCGATGGCGCTTGCCGATGAGGACAGTCCGGTGTTCCTCGGCGCGTTCGGCAATGTCATTGCCTCGGCGTTTCTCGACGAGCCGAAGGTCTCGGACGCGTTCAAATCCGGCAAGGGCGTCGGTTGGAACCGGCGCAGCGAGTGCCTGTTCTGCGGCACCGCACGCTTCTTCCGGACCGGGTACATGCATCATCTGGTGCAGGAATGGCTGCCCGCGCTCGACGGCGTCGTGGACAAGCTCAAGCGCGGCGCCAAGGTCGCCGATGTCGGCTGCGGGCACGGCGTCTCGACACGGCTGATGGCGGAAGCCTTCCCGAACTCCCGCTTCTACGGCTTCGACTATCACGAGGGTTCGATCGAGGCCGCGCGAAAGGCGGCCACCGAAGCCAGATTGGGCGACCGGGTCAGCTTCGCTGTTCATTCCGCCAAGACCTATCCGGCCGAGGGCTATGATCTCGTCTGCTTCTTCGATTGCCTGCATGACATGGGCGATCCCGTCGGCGCCATCGGCCACGTGCGCGAGACCATGGCAAAGGACGGCACCTGCATGCTGGTCGAGCCGTTCGCAGGCGACCGCCTCGAGGACAATCTCAACCCGGTCGGGCGGGTCTATTATGCGGCGTCGACCATGATCTGCACGCCGGCCTCGCTCGACCAGGAGGTGGGCCTCGCACTGGGCGCGCAAGCCGGCGAGGCAAGGCTGCGCAAGGTCGCGCGAGAGGGCGGACTGACGCGCTTCCGCCGCGCAGCTGAAACGCCCTTCAATCTGATTCTGGAGGCGCGGATCTGATCTTCCCCATTCCGGCGCGTGGCTGCGGTATATGGCCATGCCGATGCTGCAGCCACGCCTGGCGCCGACATCCTTGCCTCGCTCGCGCGGCAACGTAAGCTGGCCGCCGCAAATGATCGGTAATGGCGCTTTGGCGCCCGCGTGCGACGTCTTGCGTCAGATCGACCGGCACTTGAAGGCGCTGACGCGGTCAAGCGAGCAGCAGCCGTGATCGGCTATGCCGTCCTGTCCACCGTGGACGACGTATCCGCCGGCGGATATTTCGTCACGGGCACCATGAATGACTTGTTGCCGACCTGGTAGATGATCTTGCCGTTCTGCCCGTCGTCGGTCGCAATCTGCGCCTGCCCGAACATGATGACGTTCTTGTAGACGGTGCCGGTGCCCTGACGGGTGACGCCATCGGTGGTGACGCTGACCTGCGCTTCGTTGCCGTTGACGCCGAGCACCCTGAAGCTCGCGCTCTTGCCATTGTCACTTGAATAGCCACCCCAGCTTCCCATCAGACGGCTGTCCGAGGCCGGCGGCGCCTGCTTGTCCAGCGTCGCGGTCTGCTTGCCAGCGCCCGCGGAGGATAACAGCACCAAACTCTTGCCGTCCTTGGTGCCGACCGTGATGTTACCGAAGGTGAGAAGCGAACCGGCGACCTCGCCAAAGCCGCGCTCGGTGTGCCCGTTATGGGTGTACTCGACCTGCGCCCGGGCACCGCGGATGTTCACGACCTTGAAGCCGACGGGCTGGTTGTTGCCCGCCCAATTGCCCTTCCAGTCACCGAGCAGGGCGCTCTGGTGATACACCCGCTCGTTGGCGGGCGAAATCTGGCTGGTGCTCGATGAGACGATGGCCATTGGATTGCTCGGCGGATTTGTCTGACAGGCCCGCTTGGTTCGCGCCCCGACAGGAACGTCAGAACAGTATCCGGAAACAATTGGAAGCAGCCGATTAGGGCCACGCAACAGTTAACGCATGGTTAAAATTCCATCGCGGGCAAATAGGGCAAAAGGTCTCGTCCGGGGGCCGCGCTCAGCGACCCCAGCGGTCTGACCAGATCTTCTCGCCGATCATGCAGTTCACACGCGGCTCCCTGTCCTTCTCCGCAACGCGCATCACCGGGCGCTCCGGCATACGGCCTGCAACCTCCATCAAGAGCTTGGTGCGGATGGCTTCCTTGAACTTCTCGCGATCCTTGATCGTGATGACAAAGGAACCGGGGCCGCCGATGACACAATCTTCATAGTAGAAGTCGAGATTGTCGATATCCATGGTCGAATAGGACGGCTCCTTGACCATGATCGGGAGGCCGTTGATCACGATGCCCTTCTCGATCGCCGCGTCGCGCGCAATCGTGACCGGAGTGCCATTGTTGTTGGGACCGTCGCCGGAAATATCGATCACACGGCGCAAGCCCCGATAGGGATCCTCGTCGAACAGCGGCATCGCGAAACTGATCGCGCCGGAGATCGAAGTGCGCGAGGCGCGCCGGATCGGCGTCTTCAGGATTTCGGCGGCGACGGCATCGGCGGTCTCCGGTCCGTCGATCAGGCGCCAGGGAATGATGATCTTCTGGTCGGTCGAGGCGGCCCACTCGAAATAGGTCACCGCGATCCGGCCGTTCGGGCCCAGCTTCAGCGCCTGCAGGAATTCCTTCGACTGGATCGCCTGCGCATAGCCTTCGCGCTGGATCGCGAGCTCGTCCATGTCCATGGAGTAGGAGACGTCGACAGCGAGGATCAGCTCGACATCGACCGTCTGCGCGTCCCTGTCGGCTGCTTGCCGTTGCGGCTGAATTTTAGGCGACTCAAATTTGGGTCCTGGTGCCGCGATGCCCGCGACGTCCCCTCCGGCAAACATGCCGGTCACCAGCACAGCCCCGATCGAGAACAGCAAGCGCATCGCAGCCTCCCGTCGTATGACGCGATGGTGACATGCAATCGCCTTGCCGCAAAGTCCGAAGATCGCTTGCGCTTCACATTCCAGTTAGGGATTTGCGCGTTGGGATCTGCGGGTCGGGAATTGCGAAGCATTACGCAAAGCTGCCGCCATGTTGCCGCGCTCGCGCCGCTGACTGCGCGATCGCTGGCACGGGTATGCCGTCATGCGCCATGCGCCCCGGAAGAACGGGCCACTGGACAGAGCACCCTCGCCCATTTGTCCGGCGCCATTTCCATGCTAGGCTGGCGACACAGATGGGGATGGAGTCCCCCGACAACCGCCCGGCGGCCTGTGACCGTAATGGGCTGATGACTCCTGCTTGAGGAGGGGCAATTTCTAAGCCTTTGCCTTCGGTGGGAGCATGGACAAACCCGCCGCTGGCGGGTTTTTTGTTGCCTGGACGCGAAGGCCAAGGAGAGGTCAAGCAGAGGTCAAGCAGAGGCCGAGGAGAAGTCCTGGACGTGACGACGACAACACCGAATGCTGCACGTGCGGGGCTGCCCAGGGGAATCTGGGTGCTCGGTTTCGTCTCGATGCTGATGGACGTCTCTTCCGAGATGATCCACGCGCTGCTGCCGGTCTATCTCGTCACCGTGCTCGGCGCCTCCACGCTCACCGTCGGCTTCATCGAGGGCATTGCCGAGGCGACCGCCTCGATCACGAAGATCTTCTCCGGCGCGTTGTCCGACTGGCTAGGCCGGCGCAAATTGCTCGCCGCGCTGGGCTACGGACTCGCCGCGCTGACAAAACCGCTATTCCCGCTTGCCCCCAGCGTCGGATGGCTGGTTGCCGGGCGCTTCATCGACCGCGTCGGCAAGGGCATTCGCGGCGCGCCGCGCGATGCGCTGATCGCCGATATCGCACCTATCGGCCTGCGTGGCGCGAGCTTCGGCCTGCGGCAGTCGCTCGACACTATCGGTGCCTTCGTCGGGCCGCTCATGGCGATCGGCCTGATGTGGTGGACGGCGGACAATTTTACGATGGTGTTCTGGGTGGCCGTGCTGCCGGGCTTCCTGTCGTTCGGACTGATCGCGTTCGCGGTGAGCGAGCCGGAGCCGGACCCTGGCCGGGAGCCCTCAAGGAATCCACTGAATACCGCCGCGGTGCGCCAGCTCGGGTCCGTATACTGGCGCGTGGTCGCGGTTGGCGTCGTGTTCACGCTGGCGCGCTTCAGCGAGGCCTTCCTGATCCTGCGCGCGCAGAACATCGGGCTCAATGCGATGTGGGTGCCGGCCGTGCTGGTGCTGATGAACATCGTCTATGCGTTGTCGGCCTATCCGGCCGGCGTGCTCTCGGACCGGATCAACCGCACCGGCCTGCTCGCGCTCGGCCTCGTCTTCCTCGCCGGCGCCGATCTTGCGCTCGCGCTGCTGCCAAACCTTGGGGGCCTCGCCCTCGGCGTCGTGCTGTGGGGACTGCATATGGGGTTGACGCAAGGCCTGCTCTCGGCCCTCGTCGCCGACGCGGCGCCACCGAGCCTGCGCGGCACCGCGTTCGGCTATTTCAACCTGTTCACCGGCCTTGCCTTGCTGGCCGCAAGCGTGATCGCCGGCGCCTTGTGGGATGCCTATGGTCCGGCCGGCACGTTCCTGGCGGGGCTCGGCTTCGCGCTGGTCGCGCTCGTGGGACTATTCGCCGTCGGCGGCGGGATGGCAACGGAGGAGAAACGATGACGGGGGGCTGTTCGCCGTGCTGAGCGGAGTGCTTGCGATCATGATCGGCAGCATGCTCGGCGGCTGCGCGCGCTATTTCATCTCCGGCGCGATCGCCCGGCGGCTGGGCGAGACGTTTCCGTGGGGCACCGTGACCATCAACGTCACTGGCGCCTTTCTGATCGGCATTTTTGGCGCATTGGCGACCCATCCCGGCTCGGCCTTCGCCGCGCCCGATCCATGGCTGTTCGCGGTCACCGGCTTTCTTGGCTGCTACACCACGGTGTCCTCGTTCAGTCTGCAAACGCTGACGCTGGCGCGCAACGGCGAGGCGATGCACGCGCTCGGGAATGTCGCGGTCTCGGTCGTGCTCTGCCTCGCGGCCGTCAGTTGCGGCTTCCTCCTCACGGACACTCTGGCAGGCTAGAGGCAGATGAAGTCCCCCTCCTTTGCCGATCGCTGGCGCACCGCGACGCTCTATGCCTGGATTGCCGCCGGCAGCATGGTCGGCGGGCTGACGCGCTATCTGGTCGGGCTTGCGCTCGACACCGGGCCCGGCTTCCCGGTCGCGACGCTGTTCATCAACGCCACGGGCTCACTGATCATCGGCTTCTACGCGACGCTGACCGGACCCGACGGCCGCCTGCTGGCACGGCCCGAGCACCGGCAGTTCGTCATGACCGGGTTCTGCGGCGGCTACACGACCTTTTCGACCTTCAGCCTGGAGACCTTCCGCCTGTTCCACGGCGGCATGAAATATACGGCGCTCGCCTATATCGCGGCATCCGTCATTTGCTGGCTGGTGTCGGTATGGGCAGGCCATATGATAGCCAGCGGCACCAACCGCTTGCGAAGGAGCTAATCATGCAAATCCCCAATCAGGCAGTTTCGCTCCGGATCTTCATTGGCGAGAACGACCATTTCGACGGCAAGCCGCTCTATGAAGCGATCGTGATGACGGCGCGCGAGCGGCATCTGGCCGGCGCCACCGTGCTGCGCGGCCCCATGGGCTTCGGCAAGTCGAGCCGCCTCCACACGTCCAAAATCCTGCGGCTCTCGGAAGACCTGCCGCTGCTGATCGAGATCGTCGACAGCGAGGACAACATCAATGCATTCCTGCCCATCCTGGATGGCATGATGTCGAGCGGCCTGATCACCTTGGAGAAGGTACAGGTCCTGCAATATGGTGAGAAGGCCGCGCGCTGAGCGCGCCGGCAGGAACCCGAGCCCGCCATATCCGGGAGGCGGAATGAACGATACCGTTGCCAAACCGAAAGCCAGGACGAAGACCAAGGTCGAGCGGCCGAAGCTTCATAAGGTCATCCTGATCAACGACGACTTCACGCCGCGCGAATTCGTCACGATGATCCTCAAGGCCGAGTTCCGGATGACCGAGGATCAGGCCTACAAGGTGATGATCACCGCCCACAAGCTCGGCGCCTGCGTGGTCGCAGTTTTCACCAAGGACGTCGCCGAGACCAAGGCTACCCGCGCAACGGATGCCGGCCGCACCAAGGGCTATCCGCTGCTGTTCACGACGGAGCCGGAGGAGTAGCGCTCAGCGACCAGCGCCGGTGCTTCATCCGTCAGCCCATACACGCGCTGCGCCTTTGAAAAGCCCGCGATCGGGAATTCGCCGAGCTCGTGCCAGTCGCGGCGGCAGACACTGGCGAACATTTCCGAGGCCACGACGGTCCGCCCCAGGCGACCGGTGATCTTCTCGAGCCTGGCGGCAAGGTTCACGGCGGGACCGATGCAGGTGAAGTCGAGGCGATTGCCGCCACCGATATTGCCGTAGAGGATGTTGCCGACGTGGAGCGCAACGCCGAAGCGGAAGCGCTCGACGACATCGCCGACAGGGTACGCGAGCGCCTCGACGCTGGCGCGGGATTCGCGCGCCGCCTCCAGCACCCGCGTGCAGACATGCGCGGCATCGCCGACATATTCGTCGATGGGGAATACCGCGAGCAGGCCGTCGCCCATGAATTTCAGCACCTCGCCGCCATGGCCGCGGATCGCGGCGACCTGGCAGTCGAAATAATGGTTGAGGATCTCGACCACGGTCTCGGCCGGCAGCCGGTCCGACAGTGCGGTGAAGCCGCGCAGATCGGAGAGCCAGATCGCAGCCTGCATGGTGTCGTTGTGGCCGCGGCGGATCTGACCGCCAAGGATGCGCGCGCCGGCACGATTGCCGACATAGGTGTCGAGCAGCATCTCGGCGGTGCGGCGCAGGCTGATGATCTCAGTGATGCGCGCGAGCGGTTTGATGATGGCGTGAATCGCCGCGATGTGTTCATCGGTGAATCCGCCTGGATGGCGCGTGGTCCAGCTCGTCGCGTGGACCGAGCCGTCGAGAAACTGCATTGGCGTCGCGACGTAGTCGGTTACGCCTTCGGCACGCATATCGTCGAAAAAAGGGAAATGCTTGCTGCCGGGATCGTCCATGCGTCCGCGCACCTCAAGTCCCTGCTCGAACACGACCCGCAGCGGACTTCTGGCGAATTCCGGCGTCTCCAGGATCTCGAAATCGACCGTGCCGATCTCGACCTCCTCGCCCTCCCGCCAGATGAAGTTGCGACCGAAAATTTCGGGATGCAGCGTGCGGATGAAGATGCCGAACCGCCATAGCGGCAGACCGGCTGCGACCATCCGTTCGCAGGCTTCCGCCGTCATCTCGGCCGGGGTCTTCGACGACCAGGCGCCGTCGATCAGCCAGCTGGTGATGCGTTGGAGCTCGGAACTTTCCATGCGCGCATTTGCGGACGAAGTTGTGGGATCGTCAAGCTGCGCGGTGGGCTAGTGGCGCGATACAAGCGCCTCGCGCAGCGCTAGCGCCCGACCTGGCCGCGGTCGCGCAGGAAATGATCCGCCAAAACACAGGCCATCATGGCTTCGCCGACGGGTACGGCGCGGATGCCGACGCAGGGATCGTGGCGGCCCTTGGTCATGATCTCGGTGTCGGCGCCGTTGCGATCGACGGTGAGACGCGGCTGCAGGATCGACGAGGTCGGTTTGACCGCGAAACGCACCACCACCGGCTGCCCTGTGGAGATGCCGCCCAGCACGCCGCCGGCGTGGTTGGAGAGAAAACGCGTGCCGTCATTGCCCGTGCGCATCTCGTCGGCGTTCTCTTCGCCGGTCAATTCCGCCGCGCCAAAGCCGGCGCCGATCTCGACGCCCTTCACCGCGTTGATGGTCATCATCGCGCCCGCCAGATCGGAATCGAGCTTGGCGTAGATCGGCGCGCCAAGGCCAGCCGGCACACCTTCGGCGACGACCTCGATCACCGCGCCGATCGAGGAGCCGCTCTTGCGGATGCCGTCGAGATAGGTCTCGAAGAATGCGGCCTTGTCCTTGTCCGGACAGAAGAACGGATTCTTCGCGATCTCGTCCCAGTCCCACTTCGCGCGGTCGATCTTGTGCGGCCCCATCTGCACCAACGCGCCGCGCACCTTCACATCGGGCAACACCTTTCGCGCGATCGCGCCGGCGGCAACGCGCGTCGCGGTCTCGCGCGCCGAGGAGCGGCCGCCGCCGCGATAATCGCGCAGTCCGTACTTTGCTTCATAGGTGAAGTCGGCATGACCGGGGCGAAACTTGTCTTTGATCTCGGAATAGTCCTTGGAGCGCTGGTCGGTGTTCTCGATCAGGAGCCCGATCGGCGTGCCCGTCGTCACCTGCACGCCGGTCTCCGGATGCGCCATCACGCCGGAGAGGATCTTGACCTGATCCGGCTCCTGGCGCTGGGTCGTGAAGCGCGACTGGCCTGGCCGCCGCCGGTCGAGATCGCCCTGGATATCGGCCTCGACGAGCGGGATCATGGGCGGGCAGCCGTCGACCACGCAGCCGATCGCCACCCCATGGCTCTCGCCGAAGGTCGTGACGCGGAACATGTGGCCGAAGGTGTTGAAGGACATCGCTGCTCGCTGGCTCGGTTCCCGCGTGTGGTAACGCGCGGGGCGCCGGTGGTCAAACCCGCAGCCCCCACGGAGACGGCGAGCCGGCTTAACTGAACTTCTCCAGCCGCCCGTCCCGGAACACGTAGACGGCGCCCTGCTCGATGTAGAGTTCGGCGGCGCTCGCCGGCGTCTCCAGGCCGAGTGAAACCATCAGGGCCCGGCAGGTCCCACCATGGGCGACCGCGACGGTGTCGGTCCGGAGCTGCTCGTACCAGGCGCGCACGCGGACCTGCACATCGGCGTAGGTCTCCCCGCCCGCGGGGCCCACCGTCCATTTGTCGGCGAGGCGCCGGGCATATATTTCGGGATCGGAGGCCTCGCTCTCGGCCAGCGTCAGTCCCTCCCAGGTGCCGTAGCCGATCTCGCGCAAGCGATCGTCGAGCGTATAGTCCGCAATCGGCAGTTCGAGCTTGCTCCGCGCCAGTTCCATGGTCTGTCGCGCGCGGCCAAGCGGACTCGACACGTAGGGTAATGCAGCCTTGTCGCGGCCCTCGCGCTTGAACAGATCGGCGAGAATGCCGCCGGCCCGCACGGCCTGATCGCGACCGCGCGCGTTCAGCGGAATGTCCTTGATGCCCTGAAGCCTCCCGAGCGCATTCCACTCGGTCTCGCCGTGGCGCAGATAATAGATCGTGGGCACGGGCATTGCTGGGTAAAAAGTTAGTCCTTCCCGCCGAACGAAATGTCCGGCGCGTCCGGGCGCTTCATGCCGAGCACGTGATAGCCGGAATCGACGTGATGCACCTCGCCGGTGACGCCGCGCGAGAGGTCGGAGAGGAAATACAGCGCGCTGCCACCGACGTCTTCCGTGGAGACGTTGCGCCGCAGCGGCGCGTTGGCCTCGTTCCACTTCAGGATATAGCGGAAATCGCCGATGCCGGACGCCGCGAGCGTCTTGATCGGCCCCGCGGAGATCGCGTTGACGCGGATGTTCTTCTCGCCGAGATCGGCGGCGAGATAACGCACGCTTGCTTCGAGCGCCGCTTTCGCGACGCCCATGACGTTGTAATGCGGCATCCACTTCTCGGCGCCGTAATAGCTGAGCGTGATCAGCGAGCCGCCGTCGGTCATCAGCTTCTCGGCGCGCTGCGCCACGGCTGTGAACGAGTAGCAGGAGATCAGCATGGACTTCGAAAAATTCTCCTGCGTGGTGTCGACGTAGCGGCCGTCGAGCTGCTCGCCATAGGCGATCGCATGCACCAGGAAGTCGATCTTGCCCCACTTCTCCTTCAGCACCGCGAACGCCGCATCGATGGTCGCGGCATCGGTGACGTCGCAATGGCCGAGTACGAGCCCGCCGATCTCGGCGGCAAGCGGCTCGACGCGCTTCTTCAGCGCATCGCCCTGATAGGTGAAGGCGAGCTCGGCGCCGGCCGCGTGACATGCCTTGGCAATGCCCCAGGCGATCGAGCGGTTGTTGGCAACGCCGAGGACCACGCCCCGCTTGCCCTGCATCAGACCTGAATTCTGCGCCATTTTGCTAACGTCCCGTCGAGCTCCCGGTAAGGTTTGGAGGTACACCAGCCCTCCGTGGCGGTACAGTCCTAATACGCGGCGTTAACGCTGTTTCACGCGCCGGAATAGCCGTTCCGCTCGGGTGTTATGATCGTTGTGGCGCTCGCGCCGGACATCAGGACGTCAAGATCGCAATGAGTGCGTTTCGCCAGAGCGTTGAAGCCATGATCCCGGCGTTGCGCCGCTACGCCCGCGCGCTCACGCGCGAGGCGGATGCGGCCGACGATCTGGTGCAGGATACGCTGGTGCGGGCGCTGCGTTCGGAGCGCCTGTTCCTCGGGGGCGACGTCAGGAGCTGGCTCTATACGATCCTGACCAACCTCAACAAGAACCGGCGGCGCTCGCTGGCACGGCGCCCGCAATTCATGCAGCTGACGGAGAACAACCCGGACGCCAGCGGGACCGAAGCCGAAGGGCGCGATATCGAGAGGGCGCTGGCGACGCTCGTCGAGGAGCAACGCTCGGCGCTGCTCCTGGTGATGCTGGAGGGCATGAGCTACCGCGAGGTCGCCGACATCCAGGGCGTGCCGATCGGCACCGTGATGTCGCGCCTGGCACGCGCCCGCGCCCACGTTAAAGCCTCGCTGGAGGGTGAGCGCCCGGCGCTCAGGCGGGTGAAATGATGGCAGGATTGATGCATCGCGCCGGTCGTTTCTCCTGCATGGCATGGGAAGCGGCGCAGTTGAACCACGAAGAACATTTTGGGCCGCAGAGCCAGAGACGATCGATATGAACGACCGCAAGATCCCAGTGACCGAGGACGAACTGCACGCCTATGTCGACGGCGAGTTGCCGGCCGAGCGCCGTGCCGACGTCGAAGCCTGGCTTGCCGCGCAGCCTGAGGATGGCGAGCGCGTGCAGTCCTGGCGCGCCATGGCCGAGATGCTGCACGCCCGCTACGATTCCGTCGCCCAGGAGCCGGTGCCGGCGCGGCTGGAGCTCGAACGGCTGGAGCGCCGCCCGCGGCACTGGCTCTATGGCGCCGCCGCGGCCGTGCTGGTGGCCTTCGTCGCCGGCGGCACCGCCGGCTGGCTGGCGCATGGCGCCGCCAACGCGCCCTCGACCTTCCAGAGTTTTACGACTGACGCACTCGACGCCCACCGCCTCTATGTCGTCGAGGTTCGCCATCCCGTCGAGGTCGGCGGCAACGAGCGCGACCACCTCCAGGCCTGGCTGACCCGGCGCTGCGGCTGGACCGTGTTTGCACCGAACCTGGAGGCGAGTGGACTAAAGCTCGTCGGTGGCCGGCTTTTGCCGGGGCCGAACGGGCCGGCGTCGTTCCTGATGTATGAGGGTGCCTCGGGCGAGCGGTACACGATTTACACCGCCAAGACCGAGAATGGTGCAACGCAGATGCGCTACGCCCGAACGGACAAGGACGGGGCGCTGTTCTGGTCGGAGCGCGGCGTCGGCTACGTCGTCAGCGGTGGCGGCGACCGGGATCGGCTGACCAAAGTGGCGCAGGCGGTCTACGACCAAGCAGAGAAAAGCGGCACCTAGACAACCACGCAAGCGCGGTGCCTCGATTCCGACATTGAAAATTTGGAATGAAGACATCGGCGCGTCTCATTATCGCACCGGATGATCACGCGAAAATGAGCAGCGTTCGATCCGCCGATCGACGCGGGCGGCCTCGATTGGGGTTTTTGGTACCGCGCTGGTCCCCCTCTCGAGGCCGCACCTTTTTATCGGCTGCCCCGCCGGACAGCCGACACGTCGAGCACGTGAGCCAAGAAGGGCTAACACGCCTCGGGCATATGATGAGCATCATCTCGACGGACGACGCTCTCAGTCTTTAGGAGAACCCCTTCACACTTTCTGGATCACGCTTAGCCAAGCCCGCTACGTGGATTGTAGGGGCGTTGGTCCCGCCACTTCTCCATCAATGCTTCAAGCTCGGCGTCGTTCCCGTCCGGTAGCATAATCCTGACAGTAACGAAGAGATCCCCGGTTCCGCCAGCTTTTGGCAATCCTTTGCCCTTCAGGCGGAAGGTCCGGCCGCTGGAGGTGTTTTGCGGGACCGAAAGCTCCACGGCATTGCCGAGGGTGGGCACGCGGACCTTGCCGCCAAGCACCGCCTCATAAAGCGTGACCGGCAGGTCGATCCGGAGATCGGCGCCCTCGATCTTGAAGAACGGATGCGGCGCGATGCCGATCGTGATCAGGAGATCACCCGGCGGATGGCCCTGGGCGCTCTCGCCCTGTCCCCGCAACCGGATCTGCTGGCCCTCGGTCACGCCGGCCGGAACCTTGACGTTGAGTTCCTTGCCGTTCGGCAGCCGGACGCGCTTCTCGCCACCCTTCACCGCCTCCTCCAGCGAGACGGTCATAGCGACATTGACGTCGAGATCGAGCCCGATCCCGCCGGTGTCGAATTCGAACTGGGCACCGCCGCCGGCCCCGGGGCGCGGACGCGGCCCACCGCCGAACATGCTGTTGAGGATGTCCTCGAACGCGCCGCCGCCCGGACCAGGGCCCGCGCCGCCACCGCGGAACGTATAGCTCTCGAACCCGCCGGGACCCGCGCGACCGCGCGGCCCGCCGCCGCCGGGAAAGCCCTGGAAGCGCGGCTTGCCGTCGGCGTCGATCTCGCCGCGGTCGAATTGCTTGCGCTTGTCCTCGTCGCCGAGGATCTCGTTGGCCGAATTGAGCTCAGCGAAGCGCTCGGCCGCCTTCGGGTCGTTCTTGTTGCTGTCAGGATGGTGCTTCTTAGCAAGCTTGCGATAGGCGCTCTTGATCGCGGCAGCGTTGGCGCTCCGCGGCACCCCCAAGACCTCATAGGGGTCGCGCATCCGTCACGTCTCCTTCAAGAAATCGAATTGTTCAAAGGGCTCCCCGCCCCCAACTGAGCCTCATGTGGGGGGCGAGTGGTATTTTTGCAACTAGCCTGGTGAAGCGATTCCTAGCTCCGCCACGGCTTTAGCGTATGAATCTCCCAACTGCCACGGCTGCTTTGGCAGCCCGCGCCCTGGAGCCAGCTTTCGGTGCTGCCGTTGACGTAGCTCGCCAGGAAGTCGCGGCACTTGCGGCCGTCCTCGGCGGCATAGGATTGCGCGATCGGAGTGACCGAACCGCGCGCCCCGGTTTCCGGATTCTCCCAATGCTGGCTGGAATCCTTGTCGTTCTTGCTGAGGACGTCGGAGGCGGCGTTGCGGGCGAAGGCGAGATCGGTCTCGGTCGGTGCCGCCGCCCTGGCCGGCATTGCGATCGAGCCGGTGAGGTCGCTGTCCTCGGCCTTGGCGTAGGCGCTCTTGTCGTTGCGGGAGAAGCTGCAACCGCCGGTGCCGAGCCCGATCAGAATGATCGTCATGACGAAGCCGGACGGCCGGATCGCCGATAGGCCAACGCGTCCCCATACCCTATATAGGGCGGTAGCAGACAACAGCGCGTTTTGGACCGCAGGACGCAACTCGGACCCCAGACATGACCGACACGACCTCGATGAAACACCAGACACCCTTAACATCCGGTGATTTCACCGCCGCCGACGAGCCGTTTGCGCTGTTCGAGGCCTGGATGAACGAAGCCATCAAGAGCGAGCCGAACGATCCGAACGCCATGGCGCTCGCAACCGTCGATCCCGATGGCCTGCCGGATGTGCGCATGGTGCTGATGAAGGGCTTCGATACCGATGGTTTCGTCTTCTACAGCCACATCGCCAGCCAGAAGGGCCGCGAACTCGCCGCAAATCCTAAGGCGGCGTTACTTTTTCACTGGAAGTCGCTGCGCCGGCAGGTCCGCATCCGCGGCAACGTGACGCCGGTGACCGAGGCCGAAGCCGACGCCTATTTCGCCACCCGCCCGAAACAGGCGCAGATCGGTGCCTGGGCGAGCAAGCAGTCGCAGGAGCTGGAGAGCCGCTTCGCCTTCGAGCAGGCGATCGCCAAGGTCGCCGCCAAGCACATGATCGGCGAGGTGCCGCGGCCGCCGGGCTGGAGCGGCTGGCGCATCACGCCGTCGCGTATCGAATTCTGGCATGACCGCCCATTCCGCCTGCACGACCGCATCGAATTTCGCCGTGACGCGGCCGGCCAGAAATGGTCCAAGACGCGGATGTATCCTTAGTATTTTGTTCGAGCATGATCCCTTCGGAAAACCGCTGCACGCTTTGCGCTAACGCGGCCCTCCGGGTCCGGATCATGCTCCAACCTGAAAGACCTTCATGCCGCAGCCTTCCAACGCGCCGCGCCGCACGCTGCTCCTGACCGGGGCGAGCCGCGGCATCGGCCATGCCACCGTGATCCGTTTCTCCTCGGCCGGCTGGCGCGTGATCACCTGCTCGCGACATCCGTTCCCGGAGGATTGTCCGTGGGATGCAGGCCCTGAGGACCATATCCAGGTCGACCTCGCCACGCCCGCCGATACCACCCGCGCAATCTCCGACATCCGCGACCGTCTCGAAGGCGGGATGCTGCATGCGCTGGTCAACAATGCCGCGATCTCACCGAAGGGCGCCGGCGGCTCCAGGCTCGGCTCGATCGACACCGACCTCGACACCTGGACGCATGTGTTCAACGTCAACTTCTTCGCGCCGATCATGATGGCGCGCGGGCTGCTCGAGGAACTGAAGACGGCCAAGGGCTCTGTCGTGAACGTCACTTCGATCGCGGGCTCGCGCGTGCATCCCTTCGCAGGCGCCGCCTACGCCACCTCGAAGGCCGCGCTGGCATCCCTGACGCGCGAGATGGCCTCCGACTTCGGCCGCGTCGGCGTGCGCGTCAATGCGATCGCGCCGGGCGAGATCGACACCTCGATCCTGTCGCCGGGCACCGAGAAGATCGTCGACCAGCAGATCCCGATGCACCGGCTCGGCACGCCCGACGAGGTCGCCAAGATCATCTACGTGCTGTGTACGGACACCAGTTCTTACGTCAACGGCGCCGAGATCCACATCAACGGCGGCCAGCACGTGTAGGCGAAGCATGGGTCGGTTCGCTAGCACTGCGGCACTTTACGAGCATTTGCGACCGCCGTACCCGAGCGAATTCTTTCGCAGCGTCGCGGAAAAGCTCGGCCTCTCCACGCAAAGCAGCTTGATCGACCTCGGCACCGGACCTGGGCTGCTGGCGCTCGGCTTTGCGCCCTATGTCGGCCGCATCGTGGGCGTCGACCCAGAACCTGCCATGCTCGATGCGGCGCGACGCGCGGCTGCGAGCGCAGGCCACGCACTCACGCTGATCGAAGGCAAGGTCGAGACGCTCAGCCCCGACATCAGCTTCGACGTCGTGACGATCGGCCGCGCGCTGCATTGGATGGATCGTGAGCCGACGCTTGCACGGCTCGATCGGCTGGTTGCGCGCGGTGGCGCAATTCTGATCTGCGCCTCGTTCTCGGTCACCGACGGCAGAAACCCGTGGCTCGATGGCTACAACGACGTACGCCGCCGCTGGTCGCCGGCCAAGCTCTGGGAGGAGGCAGGCAGGGGCACGCGCACCCATCGCGACTTGCCGGCGTTCTTTCGCGGCAGCGCCTTTCAGCCCACCGAACTCGTCACGGTCGAGACCAGCCACGTAGTTGGCGTGGAGGACCTGACGCGGCGCACGCTGACCTATTCGTCGTCATCACCAGATGCGCTGGGCGACAATGTCGAGGCGATGCTACGCGACGTCCGGGAGCACCTGGCTTCTTTCAGCGGCAACGGGGTCGTGGCCGAGACCATCGTCTCGACGGCGCAGATCGTGAAGCGCTAGCTGATTTGCCGAAGGGCGGGAGCAAGGCGATCCAGACAACGCCGCCGCAAGACCTGGATCGCCCTTGGCTTCCGTTCCTCAATCGAGTCGAATCCGACGTGACCTCTCGCGTGGCTGCGGAGCGGCCGTGCTGATTGCAGTCGAACAATCGTCGTCGTTCTCACCGTCGAGCAGCGGAGCACCACAGTGTCGGCACATGCGTGCCGACATCGACGACGCCTTGCCGCTCGTCACGACGTGGCGATAGCTCGCCAGATCGATGACGTTGGGGGGCGTCGTTATGTGTTTTTCAACCATGGCTGTTCCTCGCGGCTTACCTGCTCCTTATCGCAGACAAGTTTCGCGTAAACGTTCAGCCCACCGCTCAAATTTTACCGGAGGAATTGGGGCGGCGAGCACACATCGCCGTGCGGCCGCAATCCCGCTCTATTCTGCGACACCAGACACTGTGTCTCTGCGTCCCGCGTAAGGTCTCGGTAGCTATTACAGCCACTTCTTCCACTTGAAGATCCAGTACGGAACGATCGCCGCAATCAGCATCAGCACCAGCGCGAACGGATAGCCGTGCGCCCATTCGAGTTCCGGCATCGACTTGAAGTTCATGCCGTAGATCGAGGCGATCAGCGTCGGCGGCATCAGGACAACCGCCATGACCGAAAACAGCTTGATGATGTTGTTCTGCTCGAGATTGACGACGCCGAGCATGGCGTCGAGCACGAAGGTGATCTTGCTAGAAAGATAGGAGGCATGATCGGTCAGCGAGACGACGTCGCGCTGCATGGTCTTGAGCTGCTCGCGCATGTCCTTCGACCATTTCACGCCCTCCACCACCGCCGAGAGGAAGGCGACGACACGGCCGATCGAGACCAGGCTCTCGCGAACCTTGGAGGTCAGGTCGCCCTTGCGGCCGATCGAGATCAGGATTTGCGAATATTGCTTGGCATGACCGTGGCGCTCGCTCTCCGGCTCGAAGATGTCATGCGAGACCTGGTCGATCTCGGCGCCGCAGCGCTCCAGGATGTCGGCGCAGCGGTCGATCACGGCATCGAGCAGTTCCATCAGCACCATCTCGCCGGTGATGGCCGGCGTGCAGGAACGGGCCAGCTTGGCCTCGACCAGCGCAAAGGGCTTGGGCTGGTCATAGCGCACCGTCACCAGGCGGTGGTCGCCGAGAATGAAGGTCACCGCCGTGGTTCGGGGCATGTCGGTATCGGAGTGGCACATCAGCGTCGCGGTCATGTAGCGCGCGCCGTTCTCCATATAGAGGCGGCTCGAGATCTCGATCTCCTGCATGTCCTCCCGGGTCGGGATTGCGATCCCCGAGAGCTTCTCGACGGCTTTGTCCTCGGCCGCGGTCGGGTTGACCAGGTCGATCCAGACCGCATGCTCCGGTACTGCCGCGAGATCCTCGACGATGGCCTTCTTGAGGGAGGACTCGGAGGGAACAAACACAGAAAACATGCACAACTCCAGGAGGGGCCTGCGATAGACTGACAGCCCTTAGCGCGATTCTGACAAGTTGATGATGACAAGCACATTAACGGAGCGTTTGCATTTGTGGCGGCGCCGTGGCCCAACTGTGGCACGGAATCGACACATGTGCCCGTTTTGCCCAGAAACCGACTCGGGCCCGCAAAACTTGCGGCAGAAAAGCCACAGGTAAGGTCTTGCAGCGCGGGAGAAGCTTCGTAAGGCTGGAATTGTGGCAGATTTCAACGATAATGGGGCCAACGGAATCGTGGAATTGGGCCTGCTCAAGCCCCACGAAAGCTTGTTGTTGTCGATTGGAACCAAATCATGTCGTTGCTGAAAGTTACGCTGGGTATTTTGGCCGCTGGCCTGATGCTGTCGGGCTGCATGCAGGCCACGCATTTTGAAGCGACCGACACCAAGGCATTCAAGCCGAAGGACAAGGAACTCCTTGCCAAGGTTCGGTACGAGAACACCCCGGTCGCAGAGCCGTTCCGCCGCGCCATCGTCGAGTACCACCGCAAGGAATCGCCCGGCTCGATCGTGGTCGATTCCGACAACCATTACCTCTACTACGTCCTGGATGGCGGCAAGGCGATCCGCTACGGCATCACCGTCGGTGAAGAAGCCATGGCCTGGTCCGGCATTGCCAAGGTCGGCAGCATGACCGAATGGCCGGCCTGGCACCCGACCCCCGGCGAGATTTCGCGCCTGGGCGTGCCCACCTTCGTCGCCCCCGGTCCGGACAATCCGATGGGTTCGCGGGCGATGTATCTGTATTCGGGCGGCAAGGACACATTGTTCCGCATTCACGGCACAAATCAGCCGGAATATATCGGCGCCTCAATCTCGTCGGGCTGCATCCGCCTGACCAACGAGGACGCGATCGACCTCTATGGCCGCGTCAAGGTCGGCACCATCGTCGTGGTGCTCGAACCGAAGCATGGCGACTCGCCGTACAATTCGCGCCTTGCGCTCGGCGGCGGCGGAACTGGCCAGGCGGGCAGCTACTGATTGCCTCCTGATCTCTGACATTCAAAAGCGCCGGTTTCACCGGCGCTTTTTTGTTGCCGGCTTGTGCGGCTGGGCTTTGTGGCCCTCGGCCCCCGACTTGTCCGCAGGCGCGGGAGATGCCTCCGCCGCCTCGTCATCAACGCTTTGCTTCGTCTCGGGCTTGGCCTCGGGCTTCGCTTCAGGTTTGGCCGCGACCTCACGCGGCGGCGCCTCCTCGGGCCGTTCCGCGGGCAGCAGCGGGGCGACCTGCGGCAGGGGATCCCAGACGTTCCACTGGCAGATCCGGTAGTCGTTGCGCCGCTGCGCGAGGTCGAGATGGATATGGTCCTCATGGTACCAATCCGAGCCGGGGCCGAGCACGGTCGAAAAGCGCGAGCAGACCGAATGCAGCACGCGCTCGCGCACCTCGCGCGACATGGTGCGGTCGGTCAGGCCGATCGACTGCCCGTTAGCGAGCTTGATGGCGCGGACATCGATCGCGTTGGCCTTGCCGTGCTCGGACAGCATGGCGCCGGCAACGCGGTTGCGGCCGCGGCACTCGAAGCTGTCGAAATTGTCGAGATCGCTGATGGTCGAGCCGAGGCTCGCGGCCAAGGGCACCACGTCCTTGCGCACCCAATCGGCGATCGCGGACGCCATGGTGCAGCGGAGGATCGCCGCCGGCTTGACCGCCACTTTGCGCTTGTCCGGCAGCACGATGGCTTCGAGCCGCACCAGATCCTCACCGCCGCAGGCGCCGGGGCCGCGGATATCCGGGATCGAGGGCGCGATAGCGATCTCCTCGGTCAGCGCGAGACGGCACGCCGAGGCCTGCTTCTCGGGCGGGGGGGCCTCCTCGGCGGGCTTGGTGCTGCCAGGTTTGTCCACGGAAGGCTTGCCGGGAGACGGCGTTTCCGCTGAAGGCTTGCCGCCGGTCTCCGGAGGAGCCTCGTCCGACGCCTTGGCCGATGCCTTGGGGGCCTCCTCGGGGCGAGGCCTTGGGAGCGGGATCCTGCCGGAGATATTGGTAGAACGAACCGTCGCGCGCGGCCGTGGTGCAGCAATACCAAAGATGTCCAGCGGGGACCCATATTTGCGCGCCTCAGCCCGATCCGCGAGCCCGAGCGCGACGGTAACCATGGCCGCGCCGACGGACATATAGCCGCGACAAGACCATTTGCGGCGAAAGGCGGGCAGGCTAAAACTCATGACAATTCTTTGGCCCAACGCTGAGAGCGACAATCCGCCCAGCGGCTTCTCGGAGGAACGACCGAATGCTTGGTTTGATGCAAGACTGGCCCCTGCTCTGCCACCGGATCATCGAACACGCCGCCAAGATTCATGGCAAGCAGGAGGTTGTGACGCGCTCGGTCGAGGGACCGATCCATCGCACCACCTATGCCGATATCCACAAGCGGGCGCTCAAGGTCTCGCAGATGCTGGAGCGCGACGGCATCAAGCTCGGCGACCGTGTCGCAACGATCGCCTGGAACACCTGGCGCCATCTCGAGGTCTGGTACGGCATCATGGGGATCGGCGCCATCTGCCATACCGTCAATCCCCGCCTTTTCCCCGAGCAGATCGCCTGGATCATCAACCATGCGCAGGACCGCATCGTGATGACCGACATCACGTTCATTCCGGTCCTGGAGAAGATCGCCGACAAGCTGACAAGCGTGGAACGCTACGTCGTGCTCACCGACAAGGCGCACATGCCGCAGACGACGCTGAAGAACGTGGTCGCCTACGAGGACTGGATTGCGGAGGCCGACGGCAAGTTTAAATGGAAGGACTTTGACGAGAACACGGCGGCCGCGATGTGCTACACATCAGGCACCACCGGCGACCCCAAGGGCGTGCTGTATTCGCATCGCTCCAACGTGCTGCACGCGCTGATGGCCAACAATGTCGATGCGCTCGGCACCAGCGCCTCCGAGACCATGCTTCCCGTGGTGCCGCTCTTCCACGCCAACAGCTGGGGCATCGCCTTCTCCGCGCCTTCGCAGGGCACCAAGCTCGTGATGCCCGGCGCCAAGCTCGACGGCGCCTCGGTGTATGAGCTGCTCTCGACCGAGAGGGTGACGCATACCGCCGGCGTGCCCACGGTGTGGCTGATGCTGCTCCAGCACATGACCGCGAACAATCTGAAACTGCCGGACCTGAAGATGGTGATCTGCGGCGGCTCGGCGATGCCGCGCTCGATGATCAAGGCCTTCCTCGACATGGGCTCGAACGTCCGCCACGCCTGGGGCATGACCGAGATGAGCCCGATCGGCAGCGTCGCGGCGCTGAAGCCGCCGTTCCAGAATGCGACGGGCGAGGCACGGCTCGACGTGCTGCAGATGCAGGGCTACGCGCCGTTCGCCGTCGAGATGAAGATCACCGACGATGCCGGCAAGGAACTGCCGTGGGACGGCACGACCTTCGGCCGCCTCAAGGTCGCCGGCCCGGCCGTCGCCAAGGCCTATTACCGGGTCGACACTGACATCCTCGACGAGGACGGCTTCTTCGACACCGGCGACGTCGCGACCATCGACGAGGCCGGCTATATGCGGATCACCGACCGTTCCAAGGACGTGATCAAGTCCGGCGGCGAATGGATCTCCTCGATCGAGCTGGAAAACCTCGCAGTCGGTCATCCCGCAGTGGCGGAAGCCGCCGTGATCGGCGTGTTCCACCCCAAATGGGACGAGCGTCCGCTGCTGATCGTGCAGCTGAAGCAGGGCCAGCAGGCCAGCCGCGAGGACATCCTGAAGTTCATGGACGGCAAGATCGCCAAATGGTGGATGCCCGACGACGTTGCCTTCGTCGAAGGCATCCCGCATACGGCGACGGGCAAGATCCTGAAGACCGCGCTGCGCGACCAGTTTAGGGAGTACCGCTTCCCGAACGCGGCGGCGTAGGCGGCCACCACCGTCATGGCCGGGTCAAGCTCGGCCATGACGATGCAGCCTTCTGCGGAACGCTTGAATTTGCCCGCGGGCCGTGGTCTCAACGGCCCATCGTCGTGCCAGATCGGCCGGCACCGTCCCTAAGACCCCGGCAGAGCTCACCCGATGGCCCGCAGGTTTTCCGCTCCCTATCAGTCGGAGCCCGTGTCCAGCCTCGCGAGCTGGGCGCGCAATCTGGCCGTGTTCGCAGTGGTGGCGGTGGTGGTCTCGATCATCATCGTCCGGTTCGGCTTCCTGGAGATGAAGCCGGCACTCGCGACCTTCTTCGGCGGGCTTGGGATTGCGGCGCTCTCGATCCTGTTCGGGCTCGCCGGCTTCGCTGCGATCTGGCAGAACGGCTCGCGCGGCATGGCGCGCATCCTGCTTGCCTTCCTGATCGACGGCGCGATCCTCGCCTATCCAGCTTATCTCGGCCTGCAATACCGCAAGCTGCCGGCGATCCACGACATCACCACCGACCCGATCGACCCGCCGCGCTTCGACGCACTGGCCCGCCTGCGCACCGGCGATGGTGCCAATACCGCGGTGTATGCCGGCCTCTATTCGGCCGAGCAGCAGCGTCAATTCTATCCCGATATCGAGCCGATCGAGCTCGAGATTTCAGTCGACCGCGCCTATGCGATCGCGCTTCAGCTCGTCAACAAGCGCAAATGGCTTGTCATCGACGAGCGCGCGCCGCAGCCGCCGCGCCGCATCGGCCGCATCGAGGCGGTGGCGCGCTCGCCGATCATGGGGTTCCGCGAGGACATCGCGATCCGCGTCGTGCCCGACGGCGAGGATTCCCGCGTCGATATCCGCTCCGCCTCGCGCTATTTCGAGAGCGACCTCGGCAGCAACGCCGCGCGTGTGAAGAAATTCATCGACGATCTCAACACCGCCGCCGATGCCGACGCACTCAAGCCGGTGAAGAAGACGCCGGTGGCGCCGCCGAAGGCGCCGGCCAAGACGGTGAAGAAGTAGGATTCTGTGATTCCGGGTTCGCGCTAACGCGCGCCCCGGAATGACGAGGGACTAGTTCGCCATCCGATAGGTCCCGCCAATCACGGGATCGCCGTCCGTCGCCACCACGCCGCGGGCGACCAGATCCTCCAGATGCGCCAGCACGGAATAACCCGCTGCCGTGGTGAGCCTCGGATCGATGCCGATATAGATCGCCCGGACCATGGTCGGGATGTCGGTCTCGCCCTTGGCCAGGCGGTGCAGGATAGAGGCCTCGCGCGCCTTGCGGTGACGGATCAGGAAACGCACGAAGCGCGGACCGTCGGGAATTTCGGGACCGTGACCGGAGAAATACACATCCTCCTCGCGCGCGGCGAGGCGATCCAGCGATTCCATGTAGTCGATCATCGAGCCGTCGGGCGGCGCCACGATCGAGGTCGACCATCCCATCACGTGATCGCCGACGAAGTTGAACTTCCGCTCGGGCCAGGCGAACGCGAGGTGATTGGCGGTATGGCCGGGTGTCGCCACGGCCTCGAGCCGCCAGCCGTCTCCTTCGACGACGTCGCCATGGCCGATCCTGATATCGGGCGCGAAGTCGCGGTCGGCGCCGGATTCCGGGTTGTGCTTCTCGCTCTCGAAACGCGGGCGCGAGGCGCGGTGCGGGCCCTCGGCGTAAACAGGCGCGCCGGTCGCTTGCTTGATCCGCGCGGTGTTCGGCGAATGGTCGCGGTGGGTGTGGGTGACGAAGATATGGCTCACCGTCTCGCCGCCGACAGCATCAAGCAGCGCCGCCGCATGCGCCTCGTCGTCCGGACCGGGATCGATGATCGCGACGTTGCCCCGGCCCACGATGTAGCTGACCGTGCCGGTGAAAGTGAACGGGCTCGGATTGTTACAGAGCACCCGCCGCACGCCGGGGCGGACTTCCTCGACGATGCCGGGCTTCAGCGGAAAGTCGCGGTTGAACGGGACGTCGTCATTGTCGGACATGGGACTTCCTGTAGCCAAACTCTCTGCCGTCATACCCCGCGAAAGCGGGGTATCCAGTACGCCGCGGCGGTCGAGACGAAGACGAGGTCTCTGGGATACTGGATCGTCCGCCCCAGTGCGCAATGCGCACAAGGCGGACGATGACAGCGGAGCAAGGCAACTGCCATGGAACACATGGCGCTCAGAAAAACGCCTGAATACCCGTGATCGCGCGGCCCAGGATCAGGGCGTGGACGTCGTGGGTGCCCTCGTAGGTGTTGACGGTCTCGAGGTTATGGACGTGGCGCATCACGTGATACTCGATCGAGATGCCGTTGCCGCCGTGCATGTCGCGCGCGACGCGGGCGATGTCGAGGGCCTTGCCGCAATTGTTGCGCTTCATGATCGAGATCATCTCGGGCGCGAACTTGCCCTCGTCCATCAGGCGGCCGACGCGAAGCGAGCCCTGAAGGCCCAGCGCGATCTCGGTCTGCATGTCCGCGAGCTTCTTCTGCACGAGCTGGGTCGCAGCCAGCGGCTTGCCGAACTGCTTGCGGTCGAGCGTGTACTGGCGGGCGCGGTGCATGCAGTCCTCGGCCGCGCCGAGCACGCCCCAGGAAATGCCGTAGCGGGCGCGGTTGAGGCAGCCGAACGGGCCCTTCAGGCCGGAGACGTTGGGCAGCAGCGCGTCTTCCGGAACCACGACGCCGTCCATCACGACCTCGCCGGTGATGGAGGCGCGAAGCGACAGCTTGCCGCCGATCTTCGGTGCCGACAGGCCCTTCATGCCCTTCTCCAGCACGAAGCCGCGGATCTGGTTGTCGTGCGCGGCCGACTTGGCCCAGACCACGAACACGTCGGCGATCGGCGCGTTCGAGATCCACATCTTGCTGCCGGTCAGGCGATAGCCGTCCGAAACTTTCTCGGCGCGGGTTTTCATGCCGGCCGGATCGGAGCCGGCGTCAGGCTCGGTCAGCCCGAAGCAGCCGACCCACTCGCCGCTGGCGAGCTTCGGCAGGTACTTCTTGCGCTGGTTCTCGTCGCCATAGGCGTAGATCGGATACATCACCAGCGAGGACTGTACCGAGTTCATCGAGCGGTAGCCGGAATCGACCCGCTCGATCTCGCGCGCGACCAGACCATAGGCGACATAGCCTGCATTGGCGCAGCCATATTCCTCCGGCAACGTGATGCCGATCAGGCCGAGCTCGCCCATCTCGTTGAAGATCTCGCGATCTGTCTTCTCTTCGAGATAGGCCTTGGCAACGCGCGGCAGCAGCTTGTCCTGGGCGTAGGCGCGCGCGGTGTCGCGCACCATGCGCTCGTCTTCGGTGAGCTGCTCGTCGAGCAGGAACGGATCGTCCCATTGGAAAGAAGCCGAAGCCGGCTTGTCCTTGGCCTGAGGGCGCGCGGTCATGAAACGTCCTTTCGTCTGGTTCCGTCAAAATTTGCCCGACAACGTAAAGCGCCGCGGCAACAAGTGCAATTGCGTTGCAGATGATCGGGTCTGCGTGAATCCCGGGGACGAGCGAGGCTCACCTCGGGGGATGCGCTTCGCGCCCCCCGGGGGATGCGCTTCGCGCACCCTGAGATGACAGCGCTAGCTTTCGAGCTGCTCGTTGGCGACGATCTCGATGCCGAAGCCCGAAAGGCCCTTGTAGTCGTGCACCGAGGAGGTGAGATGCCGGATCGAGGTGACGCCGAGATCGCGCAGGATCTGCGCACCGACGCCGACTTCACGCCACTGGCGGTTGCGGTCGGCCTCGGTCGCGCTCTCATCGGGCAGCGGCGCCACGGGGACACCGGCCGCACCGTCGCGCAGATAGACCAGAACGCCACGGCCGGATTTCTTGAAGTGCTCGAGCACCGCCGCCATGCGCTTGTGGCCGGTGAAGATGTCCTTGACGATGTTCGGCTTGTGGAAGCGTGTCAGGACGTTCTTGCCGTCGCCGACGCCGTTGTAGACGAAGGCGACGTGGGCGATGGAATCGAACGGCGAGCGGTAGGCATAGCCCTGCAGCGGCCCGATCGGGCTCTCGGTGACGAAGGTCGAGACCCGCTCGATCAGCTTCTCGCGAACCTGGCGGTAGGCGATCATGTCGGCGATGGTGACGTGCTTGAGCTTGTGCTGGGCGGCGAAGCGGGCGACCTGCTCGCCCTTCATCACGCTGCCGTCGTCGTTCATCAACTCGCTGATGACGCCGACCGGCGGCAGGCCGGAGAGCTTGCACAGATCGACCGCGGCCTCGGTATGGCCGGAGCGCAGCAGCACGCCGCCATCCTTGGCGATCAGCGGGAAGATATGGCCGGGACGGGCGAAATCGTTGGCGCCGGCGTTGGGATTGGACAGCGCGCGGCAGCACGAGGCGCGCTCCTCGGCCGAGATGCCGGTGCCGCCGTCGGGCTTGTAGTCGATCGAAACCGTGAATGCGGTGGTGTGCGCGGAATCGTTGTGGGCCACCATCGGATCGAGCCGCAGGCGGCGCGCATCTTCGGTGGTGATCGGCGCGCAAACGATGCCGGAGGTGTGGCGGATGATGAACGCCATCTTCTCCGCGGTGCAGAACGAGGCGGCGACGATCAGATCGCCCTCACCCTCGCGGTCATCGTCGTCGGTGACGACCACGAGCTCACCCCGGGCAAAGGCCTGCAAGACTTCCTGGACGTTATCCGGCATTTCCCAATCTCTATCGGTTATGGCCCGGAGGCTTAGCCGGACTTGGCCCGGGGCGCTAGTGTCCCCGGCGCAACCACATATGCCGGACCGCAGCCCTGCCCGGCGGGCGGCTTGCGCGGGCATACCAGGGATATGGGCGCGGAAAAGCCCGGTGAGAAGCCGGCCGGGCGCGGTCAGGGCAGCACTTCGCGCCGCTCGCCGAGCCGCTGATCGAGCTCGGCACGCTTGTCGGCCAACAGGCCGGCTTGGGCGGCCTCGATCACCGTGAACAACTCATGAGCGTCGCTGAGCCGGGTCACGGTGACATAGCTGGCGCCGGCCGCGTAGAGTTCGCCTACATCCGACAACAGATCGGCCGTGGCAACGATCATGGCGGTCGGGTTGAGGGTGCGAACGTGGCGGACCAGCTTCTCGTTGCTGGCACCCTTCAGAAGCGCATCCGGTACGCTGAGGATGATCATCTCGGACTTGCCGACGCCAGCATGGAGCAGCGTGTCGGCGCTGCTGATATCGCCATAGATCACGTGCAGGCCGCGCGAAAGCAGCGTCTGGTACACATTGGGGTTGAAGTCGATCACGGTGATCTGCTCGAGCAGCACCGGGGCCTGCCGTTCGATCTCGGCCAGCAGCGCGCTCGCCGCACGGAAAAAGCCGAGGATGACGATGCGGCGCGCCTCGCCATGGCCTTCGTGCCCTTCCTCGCCATGGCCGTTGCCGTGGTCGAGATCGCGCAGGCCGATCCGCTTGAGGGGGCCGATCGCCCAGCGGGTGATCTCGTCGCTGCGGGTCATCACGAAGGTCGAGAGCACGGCCAGCACCACGAAGGCGAAGGAGGCCGCATTCGCCGTCTGGGCTGCGATGTGGTGGTCGGCGACGCCGGTCTGGATCACCACCAGCGAGAACTCGGAGATCTGCGCGAGATTCAGGGCCGGCAACAGGCTAGCGCGCAGGCCCTGCTTCATCAGATAGAGCGGGGCGAAAGTGGTGACGAGGCGGCTCACCACCGTGAACGCCGCGATCATCAGGGCAAGCCCGATCACGGAGAGCCCGGGCACGGGAATGGTCATGCCGAGCGCGACGAAGAACAGCGTGATGAAGAAATCGCGTAGCGTCGTGACCTTAGCCGTGACGTCGAGCGCGTAGGGAAAGGTCGAGAGCGAGACGCCGGCGATCAGGGCGCCCATCTCGCGGGACAGCGACAGCCGCTCGGCTGTCTCGGCGACCAGGAAGCACCAGGCGAGCGCGCCGAGCAGGATCAGCTCGGGGCGGCGGGCGATCTGGTGAAACAGACGCGGCAGCACGTAGCGGCTCACCAGCAGGGCGGCGGCGACCAGCACCGCGACCCGGCCGATCGAGAGCAGGATGACGCTGATTTCCAGATTGGCAAGGCTCGGCTGCACCGCCAGGAACAGGATGGCGAAGATGTCCTGGAGCACCAGCACGCCGAGGGTGATGCGGCCCGGCAGCGTGTCGAGCTCGCGCTTCTCGTAGAGCACCTTGACGATGATGACGGTGCTCGACAGCGCGCAGGCGACGCAGAGGTAAACAGCATCGAACTGCCCGCCGCCGAGCGACAGGCCGATGCCGACGAAGAACAGCACCCCGAGCAGACAGCCGCCGAGGAGCTGGCCGCCCGCCGCGAACAGGATGACCTTTCCGGCCCGCACGATCTTCTTCAGGTCGATCTCCAGGCCAATCATGAATAGCATGAAGATCAGGCCGAGCTCGGAGATGACGCTGATCGATTCCTGCGACTTGACCCAGCCGGCGCCAAATGGACCAATGCAGAAGCCGGCGATAAGATAGGCCAGGATCAACGGTTGCCTGGAGAAGTGGGCAAGCAGGCCCAACATCCAGGCAAACAGGATACAGAGAGTGATGTCGCGAATGAGCTCGTGCATGCCAGATTGGTCCGTTTTGCCGCACCCTAGTGATCGAGTGCGGCGCGGCAAGCGAGCAATTCGTCACATGCGGATGGGGCTCGCCATTGCAATGCTGCTATGCCCCCTGGCCTGCTCCGTGCCCGCGTTCGCTCAATCCAAGGTCAATATCGAACAAAGCTTTGCCGATTCCCTCACCGCACTGCCGAAAGAAGAACTCGCCGTCTCCGGCGGGTTCTACGTGCCCGCCTATTCCAGCGTCGCGATGAGCCAGGGCAAGCTGCGCGTCGACTTCTCGGTGACCCTGAGCGTGCACAACGCCTCCGAGACGCAAGCACTGGTGGTCAAACGCATCGGCTATTTCGATACCTCAGGCAAGCAGGTCGAGAGCTATCTGAAGGCACCCGTCGCGTTGAAGCCCCTCGCCACCGTCTCGATCTTCATTCCGACCGACGACGTACGCGGCGGGACGGGAGCCAATTTCCTCGTCGATTGGGCCGCAACAAGCGAGATCGCCGAGCCTGCCGTCGAGGCCTTGATGGTTGGCGGCGTCGCCAATGCGCATTACGCTTTCATCAGCCAGGGCCGTCCGACCCGGACGGTCGGCAAGAAATAAGTAAGAAGCACGACTGACCTGCGCAAAGCCGGCAGCCTGACAAGAATAGAATGAGGAACGCTCCCATGACGTCCAGCTTCGATTTTGCGCCCCTGTTTCCCGCAGGGCTGCCGGCCCCCTCTGCGCGCTGGACGGGTCTCGCCAAATACAGTTTTGTCGGCGGCAACAACGACGCCGAGCAGCTGCCGCTCGATCATCTGATCGAGGCGGCCAACATGGCTCTGCAACGCGAAGGCCGCTCGCTCGCCACTTACGGGCTGGCACATGGTCCCCAGGGCTATCTGCCCTTGCGCGAATTCCTGGTGACGAAACTCAAGCGCGATGCCGGCATCAACTGCACGGTCGACGATCTCCTGATCGTCTCCGGCTCGCTGCAGGCGCTCGACCTCGTCAACGCCACGCTGCTGACGCGCGGCGATACCGTGATCTTCGAGCAGGATAGCTATCAGGGCTCGCTGACCCGTTTGGCGCGGCTCGGGGTCAATGTGGTTGGCATCCCCCTCGACAAGGACGGCATGCGCATGGACGTGCTGGCCACGATGCTTGCCGACCTCAAGGGCCGCGGCATCCGGCCGAAGTACATCTACACCATTCCGACCGTGCAGAACCCGACCGGCAGCGTCATGCCGGAGGGCCGCCGCACGGAGCTGTTGCGGCTGTCGGCAGACTACGGCGTGCCCATCTTCGAAGACGATTGCTATGCCGATCTGGTCTGGTCAGGACAGCGGCCGCCGGCGATCCATGCGATGAGCCGGAACGGCGGCGTGATCCATATCGGCTCGTTCTCGAAGTCGATCGCGCCCGCGCTGCGCGTCGGCTTCATCGTCGCGCCCTGGGATGTGATGTCGCGGATGCTGGCGCTGAAGACGGACGCCGGCTCCGGCGCACTGGAGCAGATGGTGCTCGCCGCCTATTGCAAGCCGCATTTCTCGACCCACGTGCCGGCGCTGACGAAGGCACTGCGCACCAAGCTCGACACGCTGATGGAGGCCGTCAACGAGCAGTTCGGGACGGCCGCCGAATTCGAGGAGCCGAAGGGCGGCATCTTCCTTTGGGTGAAGCTGCCCGATCAGGTCGATACGCTGAAGCTGTATCAGGCCGCGCTTGCCGCCGGCGTATCGATCAATCCGGGGCCGGAATGGTCGACTGACAAAAACCACTCCAGATCGCGACTGCGGCTGTGCTTTGCGAGCCCCTCGCATCAGCAGATCCGCGAGGGCGTCGCCGTGCTGGCCGAGATCTGCCGCAAGGAGTTCGGCGTGCCGGCCCGCAGCGCCAATGTGGAGAAGCGGGCCTGAGCCTTCAGACGATCTGGGGCTGGCTGCCGTGGATCGCGGAGGCCAGCCGCAGCAGCAGCACGATCGAGACGTTGCCCTTGCCGGCCTCGATCTGAGCGATGTAGCGCTCGGAAATCCCGGAGCGGCGGGCCAGCTCCCGGCGCGATAGGACGCAGCGCATGCGTGAGGACTTCAAGCGGTCGCCCAGCTCGGCCAGAAACGCGGTCTCGGAATAAGGCGGCACGGCACAGCTCCCCGGCAGCACCTCGCCTGCGAAATCCCTGACTTGATTCAGCATCGGTCTATCCAATTTCGCCTTCGGGAACGCCATCCTACTCCGGAAGCGGCCGGCCTCATTGACGCGGATCAAATTCGCGCGCGAATGGCGGTCAGCGTGGACGATCGCGCGTGGGATGCTACACTTCGGAATTATTCGGAGGTGGGGCTCATCAGGACATGACGAGTTGTTTGAGCCGCTGGATTGCGGCAGCAGTGCTGTGGGTTGCGTTCACGCCCGCGGCCGGTGCCGAATCGCTTGCGACGACCGTCGAGCAATGGGGCCTGCTCGGCTCATGGGCGGTCGACTGCGCGGCCCGGCCCGACCGCGACAAGGGCGCGCTCTTGATTTACGAGATCCGGAAGGACGGAAGGGTGATGTACCGGCGCAATTTCGGCGAGGCCAAAGACGAAAACGAAGTGGTATCGGCGATGGTCAACGCCGACGGCCTGCTCAATGTGATGGTGTACTTCCCCTTGCTGCAGCAGACGCGCGAGTTTGGCCTGCTCCTTTCGAAGCAAGGCAGCTTGCGCGCGGTCTACAATCGCAGCGAGCGCGGCGAGTACACGATCAGGGACGGCAAATACGTCGCGACCGGCGCGCCGACACCTCCACAACAGCGCTGCGATTAACCCACCTGAACAGGCGTTCAGAATTCTCCTGCGATTCCTCCGGAACGTTCCCGCGAATGCGCCGTTTAGATTTGCATTCCATTGGAGGAGGACATCATGAAGAAGTTTGGTTATGTGCTTGCCGCTGTCGGCGCGCTCGCGGTTGCACTGCCGACGCTCGCCAGCGCGGAGACGGTGGTGATCAAGCGCGGAGGTCATCATCACGGCATGTATGGCGCCCGCGCCGAATACGGCATGCATCGCGATCACGGTTGGCATCGCGGCTGGCACAATCGCGACCGCGTCGTCGTGATCAAGCGTGGCCACCGTCACCATTGGGACTAATGCGCAACGCAATATGGAAATGGCCCCTCGCGGGGCCATTTCTTTGCGTGTTCGAAGCGTTCGGCGAGGTTAGTCCCATGCCGGCGCGAACCCGGGATTGACGCAGCGTCTGTCCTTCGGCAGCGCGGCGATCTTGTTGCGGTCGGCATCGTCGAGCGTGATCTTCAGCGCGTCCAGATTGGCCTGCTGGCTCTCTCGCCGCGACGCCTTCGGTATCGCGGCGACACCGTCCTGGTCGAGCAGCCATTTCAGCGCGACCTGCGCAGCGGTTGCATTGTGCTTGGCTCCGATCTCGGCCAGCACCTCATCTGACGCGACGCGTCCCTGCGCCAGCGGGCAATAGGCGACCAGCGGGATCGACTTGGTGTTGAGATAGGCCAGCACCTTCGATTGATCGAGCATGGCGTGGTATTCGATCTGATTGCACGCGATCGGCGCCTTGATGTCCTCGACCGCGATCTTGAGCAGCGCCGTGGTGAAATTGGCGACGCCGATCGCCCGCGTGCGCCCCTCCTGCTTCAGCGTCATCAAGGTCTCGAACACCGCGCCCCAGTCCGCCGCCTTGGACGGCCAGTGCACGAGATAGAGATCGACATGGTCGAGCCGCAGCTTGTTCAGGCTGGTGTCGAAGGCGCGGCGGATGGCGTCGGGGCTGAGGTTCTCGTGCCAGACCTTTGTCGTGACGTGCAGCTCGCCCCGCGGCAGCCGGGCCGCGGCAAGCGCCGCACCGATGGCTTCCTCGTTGGCGTACATTTCGGCGGTATCGATATGGCGATAGCCGATCGACAGCGCGCTCTCGACCGCCGCGCGGCAGGCATCGCCCTGCATGCGGAAGGTCCCGAGGCCGAGCTTGGGCATGCTGATGCCCTGTGTCTTGAGATTGTCCATGAAAAAGGCTCCTGACATCGTTCAGCCCGCCGGAGGCCAGCAGCGATGCTGCGTGAGCAGACTCTTCGGGGATGGAAAAGAGGTGGCGGGAACGGACAGCATAGCGCGGGAGGCGCACGGCGGCCAATCAAGATCGGGTTAGCGACCTAGGAATGCTGCGCCACCACGGCTGGACGCGCCTGCGGCTGCGGCACGATATCGACCGACCAGAGGTCCCGGTTCTCGATGTCCTTCAGCGTTACGGTCATGACGCCGGTCCGGCCATCGATGTCGACCTTGCCGAAGAACTGCAGTCCGAAACAGGGCGCGAGGTTTTCGCCCTGCGCCTCGCTGCACCCGTTCTGATACATCGCGGCCGGACCAAAGGTATCGTCGAGTTTGCCCGGGCCCCAGGTGCCGGCATGCAAGGGTCCCGAGACGAACTCCCAGAACGGATCGAACTCCTGGAATTGCGCCCTGTTCGGATCGTAATGGTGCGCGGCGGTGTAATGCATGTCGGCGGTGAGCCAGACGATGTTGCGAATTCCGGCGCGCTTGATGGACGCGAGAAGATCGGCGATCTCGTGCTCGCGCCGGTCGGGCGGCCCACTCCCCAGCGCGACCGCATCGAGACTGACGAGCCCGATCGGCAGATCGGCCGCGATCACCTTCCAGGTCGCGCGCGAGGCCGCGAGCTCACGCTTCAGCCAGGCAAGCTGTTCGGCGCCCAGGATCCAGCCGCGGTGATCGTCGCCCTTGTTCCAGCTATCGTCGCGATAGCTGCGCATGTCGATCATGAAGACGTCGAGCAGCGGACCATAGGCAATCTTGCGATAGACCCGCCCCTTTCGCGCGCCGATGTCGCGGATCGGCATGAAGTCGAAGAAGGCGCGGCGGGCGCGCGCGACCAGGCGCGGGGTGCCGTCATCCTCATGGCCGGCGGCGTCATAGCTACCGGTCGGCGACCAATCGTTGGTGACCTCGTGGTCATCCCATTGTGCAAACATCGGCACTTCGGCATGGAAGGCGCGGAAGTGCTCGTCGAGATGGTTGTATTTGTAATTGCCGCGGAACTGCGCCAGCGTGTGCGCGACCTCGGCCTTTTCCTCGGTCACAATGTTGCGCCAAGTCTCGCCGTTCGGCAGCTTCTGCTCGGAGGGGATCGTGCAGTCGGCGTAGATGTGATCGCCGGAGTGGATGAAGAAGTCCGGGCGATTGTCGAGCATGGTGCAATAGCTGCGATAGCCGCCGCGCGATGTGTCGATGCCCCAGCCCTGCCCCGCGGTGTCGCCGGACCACAGGAACGAGATCGACCGGCCGGCAGCCGGCGCAGTGCGGAAGTGGCCGACGCGGCTTTCGCCGGCGATGCCGGTCGCGATGTCGTCGAAGCGCACACGATAGAAGATGTCCTGCCCGGGCGGCAGATCGTTCAGCAGCACTTTCGAGGTGAAGTCGGCATCGGGCGACGCATCGCGCGAAGCCGACGCAATGATCGTCTTGAAGCTCTCCACGGTCGAATAGTCCACCCGCATCCGCGCCGGCCGGTCGGCGCGCGCCCAGATCACCGCGGAGCCATCCGAGACGTCGCCGGACTGGATGCCGCCTGCGAGCTGCGGACGATCAGCGGCGCGGCTGAGATGTGGCGTTGCGAGCGCGGCAACGGTGAGGCTCGAGGTGGAACGGACCAGGAATTGCCGCCGGGTCCAGGCGCGCGAGGCGCGGAGCGCTACCATTCAGGAAACCTTCGTCGACTAGCGACGGAAGGTGCCTGCGTCGTTTGACCCCCGGCTTACGGTTTCTTGACCGCGGGCCTACGGTTTTACGACGTGCGGATGACGACTCGGAGCTGAACCTAATGCTTCCAGTTGCAGATGCCGCCGCTGCGGCACGGCCAGGTCTGGATGCGGGTGTCCATCGCCTGCGCGTCGAGCGGATTGCCGTGACGATGCGCGAGCTTGGTGCGCGCCGCGCCGCGCGGGTGCGCGGGCTTGGCGTGCGCAACCTTCGGCTCCGACACGCGCACGCGTTCGGCGGCGACCCTCTTCGGCACGTCGACCGGTTCGGCGCGCGCCTGCGCCTCGTTGCCGCCGCGCGCCTCCAGCGCGACCGGCGCGAACTGGGTTTCGGGCCCCAGCCGCTTCGGCGACAACACCGCCTTCGAAAGATCGAGGCCGAGATATTCGTCGGGCTTGTAGTCGTCAGCGCGCGCGACGCCGGCCCATGCGAGCACGAGGACAACGGCCATTGCAAAAGGAGCGCTCTTCATAATCACGGACGCCTCCTGAAATCGATTGTTAAGAGGTAATTTACCTCTATTTAGGAGGCGTCGCGCGCAATTCCAGCGGTCAACTGCCGCCGTGGTTAAGAAGTTTGGCGGTGTCAGGCGACCTTTCGCGGTGCACCCGTCTCTTCAAGAAACCCCATTAGACGGGTACGGATGATGGTTTCCGCCTCAGCCATGATCCTGTCGACGAGTTCCTTGCAAGTGGGGATGTCGTGGATGAGGCCTGCGACCATGCCGCAGCTCCACGCGCCCGCGTCCATCTGCCCGTCCAACATGATCCTGGGATAAACGCCCGCGACCTGGTCGTGGATGTCGTCGATCTTCAGCTTGTCGCCCTTCTCGCGTTCGATCTCGAGCAGGCGGTCGACATTGGCGTTCTTCAGCACGCGCTCGGTGTTGCGCAGGCTCCGCATGATCAGGCGGGTGTCGAGTTCGGTCGCGGCGACCAGCGCGTTCTTGACGTTCTGATGCACCGGCGCTTCCTTGGTGGCGATGAAGCGCGTGCCCATGTTCATGCCGGCCGCCCCCAGCGACAGCGCCGCGACGAGGCTGCGGCCGTCGGCCATGCCGCCGGACGCGACGAACGGAATCTTCAATTCCTCCGCCGCGCGCGGCAACAGGATCATGTTGGGAATGTCGTCCTCGCCGGGATGGCCGCCGCACTCAAAGCCGTCGACGCTGACGGCGTCGCATCCGATGCGCTCGGCCTTCAGCGAGTGGCGCACCGACGTGCATTTGTGGATGACCTTGATCCCGGCGGCCTTCAGCGCGGGCATGTAGGCTTCCGGGCTGCGGCCGGCGGTCTCCACGGACTTGATGCCGCCTTCGACGATGGCGGCAATGTATTCCGGATAAGGCGGCGCGGCGAAGGTCGGCAGGAAAGTGAGGTTCACGCCGAACGGCTTGTCGGTCATGTCGCGGCAACGCGCGATCTCTTTTGCCAGCAGCTCCGGCGTCTTCTGCGTGAGACCGGTGATGATGCCGAGCCCGCCGGCATTGGAGACGGCAGCCGCCAGCTCGGCAAAGCCGACGAAATGCATGCCGCCCTGGATGATGGGGTGCTCGATGCCGAACAGTTCGGTGATCGCGGTCTTCACTTAAATTACCTCCCGGGCATTTGCTTGACGTTCGGACCAGTCTAGCCGGACATTTGCGCCGCGGTCACCCTTTCTCTCTCCATTTCGAGCCGAGCGGCTGTTGCCTCAATGCCCCCGCGCGGGGGCGCCCAGCTTGATCGGGCGCAGCACCGCGGCGGTCGGGATCATCAGCACCGCGATGACCGCGAGCGTCCAGAACACGTCGATATAAGCGAGCAAATCGACCTGCTGCTGCAAGGTGCGGCCGACCCAGGCGACCGCCTGCGCAGCCGCATCGCTCGCATTCGAGCCCTGAGCCTGGAAGAAGCGGGTCATCGTCTCGATAGCTTGCTGGTAGCCGAGGTCCGACGGCGCGGCGTGCTCGATCAGACGGCTCTGATGGAATTGCTGGCGCTGCGCCAGGATTGTCTGCGCCAGCGCAACGCCCATGGAGCCGCCGATATTGCGGGCGACGTTGATCAGCGCCGAGGCCTGGTTGGTCTTGTCCGGCGGCACGCCGTCATAGGACGCGGTCGTGACCGGCAGGAACAGGAAAGGCAGACCGAGCGCCAGGAAGATGCGCGACATCGCGGCGTAGCCGTAGGTGATGTCGCCGGTGAGGCCCGTGAGATGCCACATCGAGAACGCGACGATGGTGGCGCCGAGCATGATGAGGTATTTCGGCTGCACGCTGCTGACGAGACGGCCCACCACCGGCATCAGCACCAGGGTCGCGATTCCGCCCGGTGACAACGCAAGACCCGCCAGCATGGCGGTGTAGTTCAAATCGCTCTGGAGCAGTTGCGGCAAAAGCTGGGTCGTCGAGATCAGCACCGCGCCGGTCGCAAGCATGACCAGGAAGCAGGCGGCGAACTGGCGGCGGCCGAGCAAGCGGAGATCGACGATGGGATCCTCGCGCGTCAGCTCCCAGGGGATCAGCGCAAGCAGTGACATGGCCGAAAGCACCGCGAAGAACACGATCATGTTCGAGCCGAACCAGTCGTTGCGCTGACCCTCGTCGAGCACGTATTCGAGCGAGCCGAGCCCGATCGCGACCAGCAGGAAGCCGACATAGTCGACCCGCAGGCCCTTGCTCAGCAGTTTCTCCCTCTCCTCCTCCGCACCCGAGGGCTCCTTGACCAGCGTGCCGACCAGGAACAGCGACAGCAATCCCATGGGGACGTTAATCAGGAACACCCAGTGCCAGGTGTAGGTGTCGGTGATCCAGCCGCCGAGCGTCGGACCGACCACGGGCGCGACCACGACGGCGACGCCATAGATTGCGAAAGCCTGGCCGCGCTTGTGCGGCGGGAAGGAGTCGGCGAGGATCGCCTGCTCGCTGGTCGCCATGCCGCCGCCGCCAAGGCCCTGAAGGATTCGAAACAGCACCAGCGCCTGCAAATTCCAGGCAAAGCCGCACAAGAGCGAGGAGATTGTGAAAACCGCAACGCAGATCATGTAGAAGCGCTTGCGGCCGATCACGGTCGACAGCCAGCCCGAGATCGACAGCACGATGGCGTTGGCGACGAGATAGCTGGTGATGACGTAGGTGCTCTCGTCGATGCCGACGGCAAGCCCACCGGCGATGTGGCGCAAGGCGACATTGGCAATGGTGGTGTCGAGCACCTCCATGAAGGTCGCGATCGAGACGACGAACGCAATGAGATAAGGATTATGACCGCCGGCCGCCGAGCGCTCCGGCGACCAGCCGCCCGCGGACGCGCCGCCTTGCGCCGTGTCGGTCATCGCACCCTGGTCCAGGGCACGACCGACATGCCGGGACCGACGGGCAAATCGGCCGGCCAGCTGTCGACCACGATCTTCACAGGCACGCGCTGCACCACCTTGACGTAATTTCCGGTGGCGTTCTCCGCGGGCAACAGGCTGAACGCAGTGCCGGAGCCCGGCTGCACCGACTCGACATGGCCGGTCAGCTTGCGCCCGGGATAGGCGTCGATGCGGATCTCGACCGGCTGGCCCGGCCGCATGTCGTTGAGCTGCGTCTCCTTGTAGTTGGCGACGATCCAGACCTCGTCAGGCACGAACATCATCAGGCTCTGTCCCGCTGTGACGAAAGTGCCCTTGGCGCCGCTGAGCTTGACGACGCGGCCGGACTGCGCCGCAACGACGCTGGTATATTGCAGGTTCAGCTTGGCCTGATCGACCTGCGCCTGCGACTGCTCGAGCTGCGCCCGGGCGCCCTCAAGCTGCGCTTGCAGCGTCTTGATGCCGACTTGCGCGGCGGTCACCGCGGTCTTCGCGCGCTCGGTGTTGGCCTGCTGCGCCTGAAGATCGGAGCGGGTCTGCTGCTGGCGCTGCACGGTGCCGGCGCCCTTCTCGACCAGATCCTGGGCGCGCGCGAATTCTTCCTGCGAGAACTGAAGCTGGGCCTGGGCCTGTTCGAGCTGCGCCTCCGCCTGCTTGATCTGCTCCTGCTGCGAAACGATCTGCGCCTGGACATTGGCGATGTTCGCCTTGGCGACCGCGACTTGCGCATTGGCCTGATCGATGGCGATCCGATAGTCGCGCTCGTCGATCTTGGCGAGAAGGTCCCCGGCGTTGACATGCTGGTTGTCCGTCACCGGGATGTCGGTCACGTAGCCGCCGACCTTGGAGGCCACGGAAAAGCTGCGCGCGGCGACGAAGGCATCGTCGGTGGATTCATAGTGGCGAATCTGGAGCCAATAGAGCAATCCGCCGATCAGAGCTGCGAGCAAGACGATGGCGCCAACGCTTGCCACCAGCCAATGCTCGCGAAGCCGGTCTTGCAGCGACGGCGCCTTCGCCGGCTTCGAATCCTTGGCGTCGTGGGCCTGATCAGGAGATGTCTTCGGAGCTTCCTTCGCCCTCTGCGGCTGCTCCGCGGACGGTCCACGCTCCCGTGTCTGAGCATCCACGGTAAACACCTTTCTCGGGATTAAACTGGCGGCAGAGCCGCCAAAGCCGGCTCACGCGACGCGAGCCCAACTGCAACTCCTGATCATGGTTCCCCTTGTTGCGAGCACCATCGCGTTCGTGAACGCCTGCCCAAAAGCGAGCGCGGCACACTGGATGCCGCGCTCGCCTCGATGACTCATGGGAACGGCACCGTGTCTCAGTGCGTCTTCGTCGCGTGCCATTTCTCGAGATCGGGCTTCACCTCGTCCGATCCCTGCTCCTTTTCCGGAGTGCCCTTCCAGGGCTTGTCCGTCTGCTTGTGCGAACCCCAGTCGCTCTGCTGCCGGGGATCGTCGTTAGGCCGTTCCTTGCTCATCGAGCTTCCTTTCGGTGGAAACGCTTACGCGAAGGGGACGCCATAATAGGAGTTGATGCCGCGAACCGCGGCGTCATCCCCCCAGTTCCAATCACTCCGCTCGCCATATTTCGGCGCGCCTTCCAGTTCCTTGGTGGTGATGCCCGTGACGTAACCGCCGAGCTCCGTGTCGTATTTCAGCGACTGCCAGGGCAGCGGATAATGGTCGTTGCCGAGGCCCAGAAATCCGCCGAAGCCGAGCACGGCGTAGGACACCTTGCCGCTGATCTTGTCGATCATCACGCGTTCGATCGAGCCGATTTTGTTGCGATCGGCGCCGTAGACCGATGTTCCCTCGACCTTGTCGCTGCCGATCAACCGACCCATCTCGTTTTGGTCCAGTTCACCCTGATTCAACATCTCAATTCTCCACTCAGCCAGTCTGGAGACAACCCAAAGAGGTGCGCGATCGTTCCGGCATGTTCCGTCAGACTTGAGGAACATCGCCGGAAACGGGCGGTTCTCTCAGCTTCAAATCCCGGAAACCAAATACCGGAAAACGAAGGGCGCCCTCGATGTCCCAGACCGTCTCAGACTTCATCGTTCAACGTCTGCATCAATGGGGCGTGCGCCACCTCTTTGGCTATCCCGGCGATGGCATCAACGGCGTATTCGGTGCGCTTCAGCGTGCTGAGGGCAAGATCGGCTTTGTCCAGGCGCGGCATGAGGAGATGGCCGCTTTCATGGCGAGCGCCTATGCGAAGTTCTCTGGCCAACTGGGGGTGTGTATCGCCACTTCGGGCCCCGGCGCCTCGCATCTGATCACCGGGCTCTACGATGCCCTGCTGGATCACCAGCCCGTGCTCGCGATCGTCGGTCAGCAGGCACGCAATGCGCTGGGCGGACACTATCAGCAGGAACTCGATCTCGTCTCGATGTTCAAGGATGTGGCTGGCGCCTACGTCATGCAGGCCTCCTCGCCGGCGCAAATCCGGCATCTGATCGATCGGTCGATCCGAATCGCGTTGGCCCGGCGCACGCCAACGGTGATCATCCTGCCCAACGATATCCAGGAGGAGCCCTACGAGGATCCGCCGCGCGCTCACGGCACCCTGCACTCTGGCGTCGGCTATAGCGCGCCAGGCATCAAGCCTCGTGACGCTGACCTCGACCGTGCCGCCGAGGTGCTCAACGCCGGCAAGAAGGTCGCGATGCTCATCGGCGCCGGCGCGCTCCACGCCACCGAAGAGGTGATCGCGGTCGCCGACCGCTTGTCCGCCGGCTGCGCCAAGGCGCTGCTCGGCAAGGCAGCGCTCCCCGACGATCTGCCGTGGGTCACCGGCTCGATCGGCCTGCTCGGCACCGAACCCAGCTACAACATGATGATGGAATGCGACACGCTGCTGATGGTCGGCTCGGGGTTCCCCTATGCCGAATTCCTGCCGAAGGAAGGCGCGGCGTGCGGCGTGCAGATCGACATCGACGCCAGCATGATGTCGATCCGCTTTCCCATGGAGGTCGGCCTGGTCGGCGACGCCGCCGAGACGCTGCGCGCCCTGCTGCCGCGACTGAAACCCAAGAGCGATGGCGCCTGGCGCCAGGGCATCGAAGACGACGTCGCGAAATGGTGGAAGACGCTGGATGATCGGGCCCATCAGCCCGCGGCACCGGTCAATCCGCAACTCGTCGCCTGGGAGCTGTCTCCGCGCCTGCCCGACCGCGCCATCGTCACCAGCGATTCCGGCTCCTGCGCCAACTGGTTCGCGCGCGACCTGAAGATGCGCCGCGGCATGACGGCCTCGCTCTCAGGCGGCCTCGCCTCGATGGGTGCCGCGGTGCCCTATGCGCTCGCCGCGAAATACGCGCATTCCGACCGCCCGGTGATTGCCCTTGTCGGCGACGGCGCGATGCAAATGAACAACATGGCCGAACTGATCACCGCCGCGAAGTATTGGCGCGAGTGGAAGGATCCGCGCTTCATCGTCTGCGTCTTCAACAACGAAGACCTCAACCAGGTGACCTGGGAGCAGCGCGTCATCAACGGCGATCCGAAATTCGAGGCATCGCAGCGCATCCCGAACGTGTCCTATTCGCGCTTTGCCGAGCTGATCGGCCTCTCCGGCATCTACGTCGACAGCCCGCAGCTACTAGGCTCGGCTTGGGACCAGGCGCTCGCGAGCCAGATGCCGGTGGTGCTGGAGGTGAAGACCGACCCCGAAGTGCCGCCGCTGCCGCCGCACATCACCTTGCAGCAGGCCAAGAACTTCTCTCTTGCGCTGATGAAGGGCGATCCCAACGAGAGCGGAGTGATCAAGGGCGCGGCGCGGCAGGTGTTGGAAAAAATCCTGCCTGGAAGTGAATGAGGTGAAGCATGAGCGATTTCCGCGATATCCAGCACGGCGTCAACGATCCCGTGGATGGCCTCGACGTGAAGCGGCAGATCAACGACAACCGGACGCCGCATGAACGGGCACAACGCCATGCAGACGTGCGTGCCGAGGCCACTGCCACGCCGACCGAGCCGTTCCTGCCCGAACGGCTTCGGCGCAAGCCGACGGATCCCATCAACCCACGCAGCGGGCGGAGACCGACGGATTAGCCGTTAGGAACTCCGGCCGCTGCAGCGTGTTGGTGGGCGCAATGCCGCGCGGCGAGAGGCTGCGCGCCCATTCGGAGGGATCGGACCATGAAACGAATGATTATCGCAGCTGCTTGCGTGCTGCTCGCAGGCCCCGCGCTCGCCCAGTCGCTGGGCGAGAAAACCGGCGTCAACTCGGCGCTCGGCGTCGCGCCTGCCACCGCCGACTTCGTCAAGGAAGTCGCCATCAGCGACATGTTCGAGATCGAATCGAGCAAACTTGCCGAGCAGAAGGGCAACGCACAGGAGAAGACCTTTGCGCAGCAGATGGTGACCGACCACACCAAGACCAGCAGCGAACTGAAGGGCCTCGTCACCGGCGGCAAGGTGCAGGCGACCCTTCCGACAGCGCTCGACAGCTCGCATCAGAGCAAGCTCGACAAGCTCAAGAGCGCGAATGGCAGGGACTTCAGCTCGGATTACAATTCGTACCAGGTCAGCGCCCACGAGGACGCGGTCTCGCTGTTCGAGCGTTACGCCAAGGGCGGCGACAATTCCGACCTGAAGGATTGGGCCGGCAAGACGCTGCCGGCGCTCAAGCACCATCTCGACATGGCCAAGGAGCTCGGCAAGGCGCCAAGCGTCGGCCAGACCAAGTAAACATCTTCCGAGGACGCCGGCTTGCGGGTCGGCGTCCTCTCGTTTTGCAACGATGCCTCTCTCCGCGCATTGAGATCGCGAGATCGCGGAGATCGTCATGACACATCACGACAAGGCTTCAGTATCCCGCCGGCACGTCGTCCAAGCGGCGAGCGCAACCATCGCTGCTGCTTCGCTGGCCTCTTCGACAGCGAAAGGAGACACGTCCATGGCCGAGCAGAAAATGGCCGAGCAGAACCTGGTCGATCCCGTCACCCGCTTTCCAAAGCCGCCGTTCAAGAAGCAATCGCAGCCCTGGCCGGGCCTCGCCGGCAAGATGGAGCCGCCCCCGGATCACGGCGAGACCAGCTACAAGGGCTCCGGCCGGCTCGCCGGCCGCAAAGCGCTGATCACCGGCGGCGATTCCGGTATGGGCCGCGCCGCTGCGATCGCCTATGCACGCGAAGGCGCCGACGTCGCCATCAACTATCTACCGGCGGAAGAACCGGATGCGCAGGACGTCATCGCGCTGATCAAGAAGGAAGGGCGTATCGGTCTCGCGATTCCCGGCGACCTTAAGGATGAGGCTTTCTGCAAGAAGCTGGTCGAGCAGGCCGTCCAAGATCTCGGCGGACTCGACATCGTCGTCTGCAACGCGGCGCGGCAGCAGACACGTGCGTCCATTCTCGACGTCTCCTCGGAAGACTTCGACGCGACCATGAAGACCAACATCTACGCGCCGTTCTGGATCATCAAGGCGGCGCTGCCGCATTTAAAGCCCGGCTCGTGCATCATTGGCACGACATCGGAGCAGGCTTACGATCCCTCGCCCGATCTCTATGACTACGCGCAGACCAAGGCGGCGACGATGAACTACGTCAAGTCGCTGGCAAAGCAGTTGGGTCCGAAGGGCATTCGCGTCAATGGCGTCGCCCCGGGACCGATCTGGACGCCACTCCAGGTCTCCGGCGGCGCCACGATGGAGAAGCTCGAAAAATTCGGCGGCATGACGCCGCTCGGCCGTCCCGGCCAGCCCGCCGAACTGGCCTCCATTTACGTGCAGCTTGCCGCAGCCGACGCGAGCTATGCGACCGGCCAGGTGTATGGGTCCGCTGGTGGATCGGGACAGCCGTAAACGGCGCTTTGGTCCGGCCCCAGGCTGATGCCGCAAGGTAGGGCCCAGGAACCTTCTTTGTCTTCGGGCTTTACAAAACTGTCACAAAGGACATCACGCTTGCAGACCGATGGCATTGGTAGAGGTCAAACCCAGCCGGATCGACACCGCGATCGCGGATACGATCGCTGATCACACCAATTCAGGCGTCGAGCACACGGCGCAGACATTGACCTGGGCCGCTGACGAGCACGTGCTGCTCGCGCTGGCCGCAATAGGGTGGCTCTATACTCATATTCGGCAGCCGCAACAGCGGCCCGTGGCAAACCACGTCCTGGCCGTGTCGCTCGCGACGGCCGCCCTGCCGCATATCCTGAAATCCGTGTTCGATCAGACCAGGCCAGACCGGCTGACCATACGCGGGCACGGGCATGGAGTACCCGTCTCAGGACGAGCGCGCGACGCGTTCCCGTCCGGTCACGCGGTCCATATGGGCGCTCTTGCCTCGGCGGCGGGCTTGCTGCCGAAGACGCCGCGCCGATTGCTGCGCACGGTTGCGATCGCGCTGTCGCTGACACGGATCGCGGTGCTCGCGCACTGGGCAAGCGACGTGGTCGCAGGCTTTGCGCTTGGCGCGGCCGTAGAGAGACTCTTGCGGCCATGGACACTGACGCAATCGTTCCGCAAGCAAGTCAATCGGCGGGAAAAGCCGTGACCGAATATCTCGTGCGCTTCATCGCCGGTGGCATCATCGTCTCCGCCTTTGCGATCTTGGGCGATATGCTCAAACCCAAAAGCTTTGCGGGGTTGCTCGGCGCGGCACCGTCGGTCGCACTGGCGACGCTCGGCATCGCCGTCGTCCAGCACGGCCCGCGATATGCCGCGGCCGAAAGCTGGACGATGATCTATGGCGCGGTCGCGCTCGGCTGCTACAGCGTCGTCGTCTGCCATCTGCTGATCAGATACCGTGTGTCCGCGCTGCCCGCGACCGTCCTCGCTGTTATCGTGTGGCTTGCGGTCGCCTTCGGCCTGCTCGCCGGCTTCGGAGGTACGGCCTGATGCCGGTCAAGCTGTCGCTCTCCGCGCTCAAGCAGACACGCTGGTACGAATACGGCATTCGTTTCCTGCTCGGTGGCCTGGCGACCGTGCTCACGGGGGTTCTGGGAGCGCGCTTCGGTGTGTCCGTCGGCGGACTTTTCCTTGCGCTTCCCGCCATCTTCTGCGCGAGCGCCACGCTGGTCGAAAGCCATGAACGCCGCACCAAGGAGAAGGCCGGCCTCATCGGCACGCGCCGCGGGCAAGAGGCCGCCGCGCTCGACGCGGCTGGCGCCGCCTGGGGAAGCATCGGTCTCCTGGCATTCGCCGCCGTCTTTCATTTCACCGTGGCCGCGAGCGCTCCGGGCGCTTTCGCTGCCGCGTTGATAGTCTGGACCATCGTTTCGGTCTTGGCCTGGTGGCTCAGGCGCAAGCTTCGCATCGTCTCCCGCAAATCGCACCGATCAGCCCATTCGCCATCGTCAAAGGGCTCTCCCCTTGCGAAGCGCTAGCCCGCTTTGGCATGCGTTGACGGCTGCAATCTCGGCGGTTGAAGGCCCGGACTGTTGGCCCAGCGCTCGACCTGCTCGATGACCTTCTGATGGCTGGGGCGCACCGGCTTGGGTGCCGCGCTCTCGTCGACATGTTTGCGGGGCAATGTGACTTCGCTCGTCATGAGGTCTCTCCCATTTGCCGGGAGCATACACCTGCCAAAGGGCCCTTGCATCATATAACTTATTGATTTTGTTGTATTTTTGGCTAACTTGGCGCCATAGCCGCATCTTGTGGAACCGCGGTGGAATGAGTTCGTTGAGTAAACTACTCAACTTGCTCATTTTGGGTGATTGATCATGAACGACCTTCGCGCCGAGCGGCTCCAGGTCATGCTGTCACCGGAAGAACTGGCCGCGGTCGACGACTTCCGGTTCAAACATCGCATGCCGACGCGAGCCGCGGCTGTGCGCGAGCTCCTCAAGCTCGGCCTGGCCACCGCCGCTGTCGATGCAGGGCCTAATGTCAAATCGAGCAGGTTCGGGGTTTTCGGGCGCGGCCCGGACGGCCATACGCAACCGCATCCGCAGCGCGACGCCGAGGATTAGTCCAGCCTGATGCTCAAGCAAACGGCCCCGGCACGGGGTGCCAGGGCCGTCCTTGGAGATTGCTTCCGGATCACCGGGGCATGACAGCCGGAAGCAATCCCTCGACTCTTTGCGTGCGAATTCGTTCCTGATGGAATTAGCCGCTCGGGGCGTCGCCGGAATCATCCGGCGCCATGCCGGAGCCGGGCGTCTTGCTGTTGTCGTTCAGTTTGGGATCGCGCGTAGCCTCACGAGAGGGCGAGCCCTTTGGCTCCGACTTGTGCACGGTCTGCGCGCGCTGCTTGTCCCGCGGCTGCTGTTCACCGCGCTGATCTCTGATGATGCCTTGGTCGGAATGGGCCATGATAGCTCTCGCCTCTTTGCTGTCTCGAAGCGCTTACGCGCCGGAGCGTCGAAGGTTCCGGCCCGCGAGATCGGACTGCTAACTGTGCGCTGAGTGCACCGGGGCCGATGCATTTTCGTGATGCACCTGCCGCACTGTCGTCACGGTGGCGAACGCGACCGACACGCCAAAGGCGAGGATGAGCGAAAGAAGAGCCAGACGTGGAGCCATTGCAAAAACCTCCTGGAATAGGAAATCAACGCGATCGACTGTTACGAATGACCCTGCTTGCTGTCCGTGAGCAGTCTCACACGCAGATCCACGAAAACGACAGTGTTACGCGTCCTGCTTTTGAAGCCTGCGGGCCGGAACGGGCGGCACCTCGCCGTCGAGCCAATCCTGCTCGTCGGCAAGTGCCGTCCACGCATTCGCCATGCGCAGAAAACGATTGTGTGCCGGCTGCCCTTCGGCCCTCTCGGCGAGCTGGAGGCAGTTGTCGGCGTTATTCCTGAAGATCTCGGACTGTTTCATCAGTATGAATTGGGGACGGAACCGTCGCGTCGCAACCGCCCTTACCGGATCGTAACATCTGCGGAACTTTCGACCGCCGTCCGCCTTGGATATCCCATGCGGATTCTTCTCGCGATCGTTTTGGCATTCGTCAGCACGGCAGCGCTTGCCGACAGCACCGGGGAGCGAAGGCCGGGCGGCCGCACGCCGACCATCAGTGATCTCTACACTTTCAGCCGCTTCCAGCAGGGTCTGCTGGAGAGCACCGACCTCAAGGGCAATGCCGAGGTCAAGAACCTCGCCGCCCTGCGTGCCGAAGAAGCGGCCAGGCGCGACAAGGCCCTGAAGCCAATTCAGGAAGCGATCGGCACCGAACCGCGCGTCACCAAGACGACGCCGGCGAGCGCGAGCCTGGTCGAGCCCGAAACTTCGGACGGACCGAGTTTTGTCAGAAGCTTCTATGCAGCACAGATTCCCGAGTATGAGTCGGTAATCGACCTGCTCGAACGCTATCTCAAGGCGCCCGACAATGCCGCGCTTGCAGCGTTCGCGCGCGAGCAACTCCCGATGTTGCGCTCGCAGGTCAAGGACGCCGAGCGCACCATGGCAGACAAGTAGACCGTTCACTTGTCGCTGGGATGACTTTGCTGGCTCTCCGGCCGCACGGTGCGGTTGCTCTCCGGCATCCTGTCGCGGCCGGCATCCCCATTGTCATCCTTGCCGCCCGAACTCGACGTGCCGCTACCGCTGGGGTTAGGCCGGGTCGACGTACCCGTGGTTGGTGTGTCCGCACGTGGGGTGGCGGAGCTTGCGGCGGGATCGCCGGTGACGGCCCCACGGCCGCTGGGGGCCCCGCCCTGCGCGAACGCCGATCCGGCCAACAACATCACGGTCCCGATGACGGCAAATCCTGCTTTCATGTGCGCTCTCCCTCCATCTGCGGGCTAACGGCACGCCCGGCGCTCCGTTCCGGAAGGCAGATAACCAAGTCGCTGAAAACAAACGGCCGGCCCGGAAATACTGGAACTGGATGGAACCATTCCGAGGGATCGCACTTAGGTTAATCGGGCTGAGCAAAGCAGGTTCCACTTCCTGGCGCCGTCACGTTGGCGCTTGATTTCGAATTTGGCTGACGCTCTATTTTGATAAACCGCGTCTCGCCAGGGAATCGGCCGACGCCTGCGGGGGAATCAGTATGAGCGACCTCGATCCCGGATCTGCATCACGTTCCGGTCGTCGCGTTCCAAAGCCAAAAACCAACGGCATGTCGGAGCCCGATTCCCGGGCAGAATTGCTGCTCGCCCTGCAGGCCATGCGCAACGGCGATTTCTCCGTGCGCATGAGCGGCGACTATCTCGGCATCGACGGCAAGCTCGCCGACACTTTCAATGACATCATCGCCGCCAATCAGCGCATGGCGCAGCAGCTCGAGCTGGTCGGCCAGGTCGTGGGCCGCGAGGGCAAGACGCGACAGCGCGTGAAGTTTGGGCTGGCCTCCGGCTCCTGGGCCGACATGGAAGGCTCGGTCAACACGCTGATCGACGATTTGCTGTGGCCGACGCGCGAGGTGACGCGCGCGGTCGCGGCCGTGGCGCAGGGCGACCTGCTCCAGACCGTCAAGCTCGACGTCGATGGGCGTCCCCTGCGCGGCGAATTCCTGCAGTCGGCGACGATCGTCAACACCATGATCAAGCAGCTCGGCGTGTTCACCTCCGAGGTGACGCGCGTGGCGCGCGAGGTCGGCACCGAAGGCAAGCTCGGCGGCCAGGCCCAGGTACCTGAGGTGACCGGCGTCTGGAAGGATCTGACCGAGAGCGTCAACTCGATGGCGAACAACCTGACGAACCAGGTTCGCAACATCGCCGAGGTGACGATCGCGGTTGCGAACGGCGACCTCTCGAAGAAGATCACGGTCGACGTCCGCGGCGAGATCCTTCAGCTCAAGGAAGCCATCAACACGATGGTGGACCAGCTCCGCTCCTTTGCCTCGGAAGTGACGCGCGTGGCGCGCGAGGTTGGCACCGACGGCAAGCTTGGCGGCCAGGCCATCGTGCCAGGCGTCGCCGGCACCTGGAAGGATCTCACCGATAGCGTCAATGCGATGTGCGGCAACCTCACCGCGCAGGTGCGCAACATCGCCAACGTCACCACCGCCGTGGCGCGCGGCGACCTGTCGCGCAAGATCACGGTCGACGTGCGCGGCGAGATCCTGGAGCTGAAGGACACCATCAACACCATGGTGGACCAGCTCAACTCGTTCGCCTCGGAAGTGACGCGCGTGGCGCGCGAGGTCGGCACCGAAGGCAAGCTCGGCGGCCAGGCCCAGGTGCCGGGCGTCGCCGGTACCTGGAAGGACCTCACCGACAACGTCAATTTCATGGCGTCGAACCTCACCGCGCAGGTCCGCAACATCGCCGATGTCGCCACCGCCATTGCGAGCGGCGACCTGTCGAAGAAGATCACGGTGAACGTCTCGGGCGAAATCCTTCAATTGAAGGAAACGCTCAACACCATGGTCGATCAGCTCAACGCCTTCGCCGGCGAAGTCACGCGCGTCGCGCGCGAGGTCGGCACCGAGGGGCGGCTCGGCGGCCAGGCCAACGTGCTAGGCGTCGCGGGCACGTGGAAGGACTTGACCGAGAGCGTCAACTCGATGGCCTCGAACCTCACCGCGCAGGTCCGTAACATCGCCGAGGTGACGACCGCGGTCGCGGGCGGCGATCTGTCGAAAAAGATCACGGTCGATGTCCGCGGCGAAATCCTGGAGCTGAAAGACACCATCAACACCATGGTGGACCAGCTCAATGCCTTCGCCGGTGAAGTCACGCGCGTGGCCCGCGAGGTCGGCACCGAAGGCAAGCTCGGCGGCCAGGCCCAGGTGCGCGGCGTCGCCGGTACCTGGAAGGATCTCACCGACAGCGTCAACTCGATGGCCTCGAACCTGACCGGCCAGGTCCGCAACATCGCCGAAGTCGCGACCGCGGTCGCCAAGGGTGATTTGTCGAAGAAGATCACCGTCAACGTGTCAGGCGAAATCCTTCAGCTGAAGGAAACGCTCAACACCATGGTGGACCAGCTCAACGCCTTCGCCGGCGAGGTCACGCGCGTCGCGCGCGAAGTTGGCACCGAAGGCAAACTCGGCGGTCAGGCCGAAGTGCCCGGCGTCGCCGGCACCTGGAAGGACCTCACCGACAGCGTCAACTCGATGGCGGGCAACCTCACCGCCCAGGTCCGCAACATCGCCGAAGTCGCGACTGCGATCGCCGGCGGCGACTTGTCGCGCAAGATCACCGTGGACGTGCGCGGCGAGATCCTTCAGCTCAAGGACACGCTGAACACGATGGTCGACCAGCTCAACCGCTTCGCCGGTGAAGTGACGCGCGTCGCGCGCGAGGTCGGCACCGAAGGCCGGCTCGGCGGTCAGGCCAACGTGCCCGGCGTCGCCGGCACCTGGAAAGACCTCACCGACAGCGTCAACTCGATGGCGGGCAACCTCACTGCCCAGGTCCGCAACATCGCCGAAGTCACCACTGCCGTGGCGCGCGGCGACCTCTCGCGCAAGATCACCGTCGACGTCCGTGGTGAGATTTTGGAGCTGAAGAACACCATCAACACCATGGTGGACCAGCTCAACGGCTTCGCCGGTGAAGTGACGCGCGTCGCGCGCGAGGTCGGCACCGAAGGCAAGCTCGGCGGCCAGGCCGAAGTCCCCGGCGTTGCCGGCACCTGGAAGGATCTCACCGACAACGTCAACTTCATGGCCTCGAACCTGACGGCGCAGGTCCGCAACATCGCCGAGGTCGCGACCGCGATCGCCGGCGGCGACCTGTCGAAGAAGATCACGGTGGACGTGCGCGGCGAAATTCTGCTGCTCAAGGACACCTTGAACACCATGGTCGAGCAGCTTCGCTCCTTCGCCGCGGAAGTGACGCGCGTCGCACGTGAGGTCGGCACCGAGGGGCGGCTCGGCGGCCAGGCCGTCGTGCCCGGCGTCGGCGGCACCTGGAAGGACCTCACCGACAACGTCAACCTGCTGGCCGCGAACCTCACCACCCAGGTCCGCAACATCGCCGAAGTCACCACCGCGGTGGCGCGCGGCGACCTGTCGCGCAAGATCACCGTCGACGTGAAGGGCGAAATCCTCGAGCTCAAAAACACCATCAACACCATGGTGGACCAGCTCAATGCGTTCGCCGGCGAAGTCACGCGCGTTGCGCGCGAGGTCGGCACCGAAGGCGAACTCGGCGGCCAGGCCCAGGTGCCCGGCGTCGCCGGCACCTGGAAGGATCTCACCGACACCGTCAACTTCATGGCGGCGAACCTGACCGAGCAGGTCCGCGGTATCGTCAAGGTGGTGACCGCGGTCGCCAACGGCGATCTCAAGCAGAACCTCACCGTGAAATCGAAAGGCGAGGTCGCCGCACTCGCCGACACCATCAACAACATGACCGAGACGCTCGCGACCTTCGCCGACCAGGTGACGTCGGTGGCGCGCGAGGTCGGTGTCGAGGGCCGGCTGGGCGGTCAGGCCGACGTGCCCGGCGCCGCCGGCACCTGGAAGGATCTCACCGGCAACGTCAATTTGCTGGCGGCCAACCTCACCTCGCAGGTGCGCGCGATCGCGGAAGTGGCGACCGCCGTGACCAAGGGCGACCTGACGCGGTCGATCCAGGTCGACGCCCGCGGCGAGGTCGCGGAGCTGAAAGACAACATCAACACGATGATCACCAACCTCCGTCTCACGACGGACGTGAACACCGAGCAGGACTGGCTGAAGACCAATCTGGCGAAATTCACCAACATGCTTCAGGGCCAGCGCGACCTCACCACCGTCGGTCGCCTGCTGTTGACCGAATTGTCGCCGCTGGTGAACGCGCATACCGGCGTGATCTATCAGGTCGAGAACGAAGACAATCCGCGGCTCCTGCTGCTTGCCTCCTATGCCGGCGATGGCGTCTATCCGTATCCGCGCGTGCTGCCATTCGGCGACGGCCTGATCGGCCAATGCGCGCTCGACCGGCGCCCGCGCGTAATTGCGGACATTCCGCCCGACGTGGTGCCGATCAATTCGGCGCTGCTTCGCGTCGCGCCGAAGAACCTCGTGGTGCTGCCGGTGCTGTTCGAAGGCCAGGTCAAGGCGGTCATCGAGCTCGCCTCGCTCACCTCCTTCACGACCTCGCAGATGACCTTCCTGGAGCAGCTCACGGACTCGATCGGCATCGTGCTCAACTCGATCGAAGCGACAATGCAGACCGAAGGCCTGCTCAAGCAGTCGCAGCAGCTCGCCGGCGAACTCCAGACCCAGCAGCGCGAATTGCAGCAGACCAATGACCAGCTCGAACAGAAGGCGCAGCAGCTCGCCGAGCGCAACGTCGAAGTCGAGCGCAAGAACCAGGAGATCGAGCAGGCCCGCCGCGCACTGGAGGAAAAGGCGACCGAGCTCGCGCTGACCTCGAAGTACAAGTCCGAATTCCTGGCCAATATGAGCCACGAGCTGCGCACGCCGCTGAACTCGATCCTGATCCTCGGCCAGCAGCTCACCGACAATCCGGACGGCAATCTTACCGGCAAGCAGGTCGAATTCGCCCGCACCATCCACGGCGCCGGCACCGACCTGCTCAATCTCATCAGCGACATTCTCGATCTCTCCAAGATCGAGTCCGGTACGGTGACGGTCGACGCCGAGGAAATCCTGACCGCGAACCTGCTCGAGACGGTCGGGCGGCCGTTCCGTCACGAGGCGGAGAACCGCAATTTGTCGTTCAAGATCGACGTCGATCCGAATCTCGCGCGCAGCCTCGTCACCGATTCCAAGCGCCTGCAGCAGGTTTTGAAGAACCTGCTCTCCAACGCCTTCAAGTTCACCGCCGAAGGCGAGGTGCGCCTGAAGGTCGCCGCCGCGGTCGGAGGCTGGGGCACGGATCATCCCGTGCTGAATTCGGCGCCGGCCGTGATCGCATTCGAGGTGTCCGACACCGGCATCGGCATCCCCCTGGAGAAGCAGAAGCTGATCTTCGAGGCGTTCCAGCAAGCCGATGCCGGCACCAGCCGCAAATATGGCGGCACCGGACTTGGCCTTGCGATCAGCCGGGAGCTCGCAAGCCTGCTCGGCGGCGAGATCCACCTGCGCAGCTTGCCGGGCAAAGGCTCGTGCTTCACGCTTTACCTGCCGCTGAAATATTCCGGCCCGACGCTCGCGCCCCGCGCGACGCCCCAACAAAGCCAGCCGCCGGCGCTGCAGCCCGCTACAGCCGAACCGCAGCGCGTCATCGAGCAGCTTCCCGACGACCGGCTCAACCTCGAACCCGGCGACAGTATCCTCCTGATCGTCGAGGACGACCCGCACTACGCACGCGTGCTGGTCGACCTCGCGCGCGACAAGGGATTCAAGGTGCTGGTCGCCGCACGCGGCGCGGAGGCGCTGGAGCTAGCAAAGCAGTACCAGCCGAGGGCCGTGTCGCTCGACGTATTCCTGCCGGATATGCTCGGCTGGACCGTGTTGAGCCAGCTCAAGCACAATCCGCTGACCCGCCACATCCCCGTGCAGATCATCACGCTCGACGAGGACCGCCAGCATGCGCTGGCGCGCGGCGCCTTCTCCTTCGTCAACAAACCGACGACGACCGAGGGCGTTTCGGCCGCGCTGACGCAGATCAAGGAATATGCGCGACCGCGGCGCAAGCGGCTGCTGATCGTCGAAGACAACGAGGCCGAGCAGCTCTCGATCCGTGAGCTCCTGCACCACGACGACATCGAGATCGTGACGACCGGCACCGGCGCCGACGCGCTCTCGATGCTGCGTGAGAACCCCTGTGATTGCGTCGTGCTTGACCTGCGCCTGCCCGACATGACCGGCTTCGAGGTGCTGGACCAGATCCGCAACGACGAGGCGCTGTCGAACGTTCCGGTCGTCGTCTTCACCGGCCGCGAGCTGTCAGCCGAGGAAGATGCGGAGCTCCACACCATGGCGCGAAGCATCGTGGTCAAGGGCGTGGAATCGCCGGAGCGCCTGCTTGACGAGACCGCGCTGTTCCTGCATCGCGTGATCACGGAGTTGCCGGTCGAGAAGCAGCGCATGCTCGAGAAGCTGAACAGTTCCGACGAAGACCTGATCGGCAAGACAGCCCTGCTCGTCGACGACGACGCCCGCAACATCTTCGCGCTGTCGAGCGTGCTGGAGCGGCGCGGCATGAAGGTGCTGACGGCCACGACCGGCAACGAGGCGGTGATCTTGGTCGAATCCAACCCGGAGATCGCCATCGTGCTGATGGACATCATGATGCCGCAGATGGATGGCTATCAGACCATCGGCGTCATTCGTGAAAATCCGACCTTCGCCCGTCTTCCGATCATCGCGTTGACGGCCAAGGCCATGAAGGGCGACCGCGAGAAATGCCTCGAGGCCGGCGCGTCCGACTACCTCGCCAAACCCGTCAACACCGATCAATTGCTGCTTGCAATCCGCATGTGGCTGCACCGCTGAGTTGGATGCCCGTATGGACCACGAAAAGGTCAACATCCTCCTCGTCGACGACCAGCCGGCCAAGCTGCTCGCCTATGAGGTGATCCTGAAGGATCTCGGCCAGAACCTCGTGATCGCCTCGTCCGGTCGCGAGGCTCTCGAGGTGCTGCTCAAGACCGAGATCGCGGTGATCCTGGTCGACGTCTGCATGCCCGAGCTCGACGGCTTCGAGCTCGCCGCGATGATCCGTGAGCACCCGCGCTTCCAGAAGACCGCAATGATTTTCATCTCGGCCATTCAAGTCAGCGACATCGACCGCCTGCGCGGCTACGAGATGGGCGCCGTCGACTACGTCCCGGTGCCGGTCGTGCCGGAGGTGCTGCGCGCGAAGGTCAAGGTGTTTGCAGAGCTCTATCGCAAGACGCGCGAACTCGAACGGCTGAACCAGGATCTCGAGGACCGCGTGCGCGCACGCACCGCCGAGCTGGAGAATTCCACTGCAAAGCTGCGCGAGAGCGAAGAGCGGCGCAGCATGGCGATCGCCGCCGGCAAGATGGGTTCCTGGGACTGGGACTGGATCACCGGCGACTGGATGTGGGACGAGGGACAGTACCGCATCTTTGGTGTTGGCCCGGAGAGCTTCGAAGTGAACCCGGCCAACGTTCAGGCGCTGTTGCATCCGGATGACGTCGATCAGTTGCGCAAGGCGATCGCCGAATTCAACAAGGGCACACGCTCCTATGAAACGGAGTTCCGCATCGTGCGGCCCGACGGCGATGTGCGCTGGTGTGTCGGCACGGCCGCCGCCACGGTTGACGATAGTGGTCGGGTGATGCGCGTCAGCGGCGTGACGGTGGACATCACCGAACGCAAGCGCGCCGAGGAACGGCAGACTCTGCTGGCGCGGGAAGTCGATCATCGCGCCAAGAATGCGCTGGCGCTGGCACAATCGATCGTGCGCCTCACCCGCGCCGACGAGGTCAAAGCCTATGTCAGCGCCGTCGAGGGACGCATCAATGCACTGGCGCGCGTGCATACGATCCTGTCACTGTCGAGCTGGCAGGGTGCCGAACTCTCGAAGCTGATCGACGAGGAGCTTGCGCCCTATTCCCTCGGCGGCCAGATCAAATTGGCGGGGTCCGAAGTTCAGTTGCTGCCGGCGACCGCCCAGACGCTGGCGCTGGCGCTGCACGAGCTTTTCACCAACTCGGCGAAGTATGGCGCGCTCTCGACGCGGACGGGACGGCTCGCAATCGGCTGGCAGGTCGAGGACGAGCTGCTCACGCTCACCTGGGAGGAATCCGGCGGCCCGCTCGTCATGACGCCGAAATCCCGCGGCTTTGGTACGCGGAGCCTGCTTGCGAGCGTCGAGTCCCAGCTCGGCGGGCAGGCGCGATTCGATTGGCGCGCCGAGGGTCTGTTGTGCCGGCTCGAGGTGCCGCTGGTCCGCAAGACCGCCGCGACGACCACGCCCGGCAACTTCGAAGCCGCGAGCTCCGCCGAATTGCAGCGCGCGTCCGGTTAACCGGAGGCCGCACTCTTCCTGCGCTGCGTCGTTTGCGGTTCGCGCGCGACCCGCCCTTCGAGCCAGGCTTCCGTTTGGGCGAGATCGCGCAGCGCCTTGGCATAGCGGCGCGCCGCGCTTCGCTCCGCGCCGCGGGGCAGTTTGCGCGCTTTGCGGAGGATGTCCGCAGCGGCGTTGCGATAAGCCAGAGAGCGATAGAGAAAGACCACCTTACCCATATCGAATGTTCCCGTGTTGCAGGGTCATTCTCGCCCACCCGGCATGAACGTCGGATGAAGCGGGCGATAACGATTCCTTCATGCGGATGGAACCGGCGCGTGTCGCAGGCGTTGCTTGCGAGATTGGGATAGAGTTCCATGCGCGCGAAGAAGTCGTCGGACCTGATCTCTCCCAGCGGGCTCGTCAAGCTGATGACGCACGCGATGATGGGCGCAGCCTTGGGACTCGCTTTCAGCCTCTTGCTCGTGCTGTCCAATCCCGGCGTCGCCAATTTGCTGAGTCACGGCGGAAGGCAGGCCGTTGTCGTTTTCGCCCTCACATTGGTGACGACGTTCGCGATCGGCGCAACACTGACCGGGGTCGTATTCATCCTCGAAGAGGACAAGCAATCTTGAAGGATGCGTGCTTTACCGGAACTTCTTTGTTCGGAACTCCTGCGACCAATGGCAGTTGGCTGCCTGCGTCAATTCAACTCAGGGAGTTCCCGCATATGAAGACCACCAAGCTCGCTCTTGCCGTGATGTTGGCAACCGGCCTCGCCGCCGCACCGTTCGCCGTGCAGGCCAAGTCGCACAAGGCAAAACACGGATCCTCGATGTCATCGTCGCAGACCACCACGGGCGCCAACACCAAGTCTTCCAAGGGTGCTGATCCCTCCGGTCAGGGCGGCTCCGGCCCCGGCTCCGACCAGGGCGGCACCATGACGAACAACAAGGGCGGCATGAGCAACACCAAGTAGGTGTTCCCCGAAATCATGAAGGCCCCGCGATCGCGGGGCCTTTTGCTTTGGTGTTCAAACGAACTTTTTCCCAGGCCGCTTCGTCAATATGCGGTATCGACGAGCCCGGCACGTCGCGTTGCGCCAAGGCTCAGCTACGATGGATGCTCAGGATGTCAGGATGAACGCCGGCAGGATCTGATTTCACCAGATGATCGAGCCGTGCCCGCTTGCGGGCGATCAAGAGCTGGGCCGCGGCGTCGTCGAGCCCCTCGCGTTGCAGCTGCCGGATCGCAGAGCCCAGTTCGAGAATCTCGGCGCGCAGCTTTAGAATCCGGTACACATCCGGGTCTTCCTCCACCGTGCGCTCCCAAAGCTCTCAGCGGCGCGCGACCACGCGCAGAGGACTACCTGCTGCCTTCGCGGAACGAAGGCGCATCCTATCGCGGACATTCGGCAGGACATCGCCGCCACCTGCAGCCTTCCATTCGCCGATCAGCAGATTGATTTTCCGGCGCAGATCCATCTGCGCCAGGGCCTTCTCCGTGCAGTCGCGATCGCGCTCGACGAGTTCGCGGACGGACACCTCGATATCGGCCATTTCCAACCTCAAGGCGCTGATTTTACGTCGAATTTCATTAAAATTCTATTGTCCATGACTTGTTAGAACAAAATAAGAACATATAGTCAAGTCACGATTTCAGAAGGGAGAAGCGATATGCAGGTTCAGGGTAGATACGACGCCAAAGCTTTCCTCACCGAGCAGATGACGCGGGCGCAGGGCCTCCGGCTGAAACGGCTGAGCGAAGAGGCATATCAACCCGCGCAATATGCGCGGGATCTGTCCTCCAGCGAGGCAGCGCGGCGCATTCAGGTGCTGGAAGCGGAGATCGAGCTGGCGGATTCCTTCTAGGCTAGGCCGCGTATCCCCCCACGTTGCTTGCGCTTTCGGAACTATGCCTGTCTCGGATTGTTTTCCCAGGCCAAGGGAGAACATGCATGGCACGCAAGGCAAAGAAGCGCCGCTACTCGCGCAGCTCCGGCAGCGATGTCGAAGGCGAGATGAAGCGCTACAAGAAGGGGACCGCGAAAAGCGGACCTGGCGGTCGAGGCGGACGCGTGAAGAGCCGCAAGCAGGCGATCGCGATCGGCCTGTCGAAAGCGCGCAAGAAGGGCAAGAAGGTCCCGAAGAAAGCCGCAAAACGGAAGTCGTCCAAGAAGACATCAAAGAAGACATCTCGGAAAACTTCCAAGAAGAGTTCGAAGAAAACGTCGAAGCGCAAATCCTCCAAACGGTCGCGCTGACCTCCGTCAGATCATGCTGCCCGGCATGAAGCAGCGGATCGACACACCGAACGCGGTCTTCACCGGCCATACCATGGTGCGGCCGGCCCGGTTCGGCTCGGTGATCACGGCTTCGTCCGGTACCTCGACCCATTCGCCGTCGAGCCGCACGCGATAATGTCCATTGTGCGAGTCCCAATCGGGATCGGCGACGGCAAACCCGTCCGCATCCGAGCAGCACGGACCGAGATGGCTGCGCAGGCCGTCGAACCACGGCTTGAGAGGTGAGTCCGCGTAGCGGCCGTCGTCACGCCCGAGAGCGTTTCCGCCCCACAGCACGAACGGCGCCACGAGCAGCGCAGCCGTCAGCGAGAGCTTCAATCGATCCATGTCGGCACCGATCAAATACGAATTGCCGGCCGGCTCAGCGGCGGCAAGTTCGAAGTTCCACGCTTGCAATCGTCGGCGGCTTCATTGCCGCCGAGTCCATACGAGATCCGTAATTGTGATGAACGAACACGGCTTTTTCGGACGAACCGGGTCATCCTCCCTGCCGTTAACGAGAATGTTATCGGCGGGCATCCGAAATCCTGACGGCGAACAGGAAAGGCGGCCCGTAGGCCGCCTTTTTGGAGTTGCGCCGATCGACGTTCGACTTATGCGAGCGGCACCGCCACGAACCGGGTCGCCTGCGCGCTTCTGACTTGCAGCAGCACGCTGCGCTTGCCGGACGATTTCGCCTGCGCCAGCTCCGAACGGACATCGCCGATATTGGCGACGGCCTTGCCGCCCACATTGAGGATGACGTCGCCGGTCTGGATGCCGCGTTGCGCGGCCGGCCCTTGCGGATCGACTTCGGTGACGACGACGCCCTTTTGGCCGGCGCCCTGGACGTCCCCGGCCGGAGCCAGGCTGAGGCCGAGACGCGGCGGCATGCCGGCATCTGGCTGCGACTTGCCCTCGTCGGCTCTAGCCTGCCGCTCGTTCGGCAACTCGCCGAGCGCCAGTGTCACCGTCTTGTTGTCGCCCTTGTGGACGACATCGAGCTTCACGGACGTGCCTGGCGCCAGGGTGGCGATGGTGCGGGCGAGATCGCGGGAATCCTTGATCGCGGTGCCATTGACGGCGGTGATGACGTCGCCCGCCTCGATGCCCGCCTTCGCTGCCGGGCTGCCGTCCTGCGGATTGTCGACGATCGCGCCGCGCGCCTCCTTGAGGCCGAGGCTGTCGGCGATATCCGACGTCACCGGCTGCACCTGCACGCCGAGCCAGCCGCGTGTGACCGCGCCCTTGTCCTTCAACTGTGCGACGACGAGCTTTGCGGTCGAGGCCGGAATGTCGAAGCCGATGCCGACCGAGCCGCCGGAGGGCGAGAAGATCGCAGTGTTCACGCCGATCACGTTGCCATTCATGTCGAAGGCCGGGCCGCCGGAGTTACCCTTGTTGATCGGCGCGTCGATCTGGATGAAGTCATCATAGGGACCGTTGCCGATGTCGCGGCCGCTGGCCGAGACGATGCCGGCGGTCACGGTGCCACCGAGGCCGAAGGGATTGCCGACCGCGACCACCCAGTCGCCGATACGCGGCTTCTGGTCGGAGAATTTGACGAACGGAAAATCCTTCTTGCCTTCGACCTTGATCAGCGCGAGATCCGTCTTCGGATCGGTGCCGACCACTTTCGCGCTGTAGATGGTGCCGTCGTCCATCGTCACTTGCACCGACTCGGCGTGATCGACGACGTGGTTGTTGGTCACGGCGTAGCCGTCCGCGGAGATGAAGAAGCCGGAGCCCTCACCCGTGATCATCTGGCGGTGCTGGCGCGGCATGCCTTCCATGCCACCCGGGCCGCGGAAGCCGAATTGCCGTGAGAACTGGTCGAACGGCGATGCTTCGTCCGAATCCATCCGGTTCTGTTGCAGCATCGCGCTCTTGTCGTTGTCCTGGTCGATCCTGACCCGGACCGAGATGACGGCGGGTTTGACCTTGCTGACGAGGTCGCCGAAGCCCGGCGGTGTCGCGGCGCTCTCCGCGGCCTGGGCGGGCGCAATGAAGGAGTTCGCGCTGAACGGCGAAGAGCCGGGGGCAGTCGCCAGCACGGCCAGGCCAAGCGCGGCCACGGTGCCGAGCAGCGCGAGCCGGCGCGGTCTCAGGATCTTGCTGGACGCGGTGGTGTCGGAATTGACGTGATCGTTCATGTCGATATGTCCATGTTGGGTAAGTCGCCTTGGACCCAACATGGTGGTCGCCACCTTACAGCGTCCCGTCCACGCGATTAAATCTTGGCAAAGTAGCCGGGGCCGGCGACACGGCCAAAAGTCGAGACTGCACGTTTGATGCAGCTCAACGCGGGCGCTGCGCACCGTGAAAGACTGCAGCTACCGGATGATGTCCATCGGAGGCGGTCATGTACAAAGACATTCTCGTCCACATCCCTACCGAGCGGCCGATGCGCCCGGTGATCGATGGCTCGATCTCACTCGCAGCGGGCCTCAACGCCCATCTCGACGCAGTCGCGGTTGGTTATGTGGCAACCAGTGCGGCCTACGTCATGGAGGGCGGCGCTGCGGTGGCGGCGGTGTTCGAGATGGAGCGCGAAAGCGCAGTGGAGCGGGCCGAGGCGGCGCTCGCGGTGTTCAAGAGCGAAGCGATGAACGCCGGCATTTCCTACACATGCCACCCACTCGGGGCGATGCCGGGGGATGCGGTCGGGTTGCTTGGCGAGATGGCGCGGCTGCACGATCTCAGCATCGTGCTCCAGCCGGATCCGGCGCAAGGCTCACTCGACAACGATGTGCCCCGCGAGATCCTGTTCCAGGCGGGCGGCCCGGTGCTTTTCCTGCCCTACACCTTCCATGGAGCGTTCAAGGCGAAACGGATCGGCATCTGTTGGGATGGCAGCCGCCTCGCCGCGCGCGCCATGCGCGACGCCGCACCATTCCTGGCTCGCGCCGAGGAGATCGTGATCATTGCGATCAACGAAACAGATATGGTTCCCGACGAAGTCTCGACGCGCAATCTGGCAAGGCATCTCGGCCGGCGCGGACTGTCGACCCGCACCGTCAACCTGTCGGCGGCGCGCTCCGACATTCAGCCGACCATGCTGTCGCTGGCAGCCGATGAGAACCTCGATCTTCTGGTCATGGGCGGCTACGGCCATTCGCGATTGCAGGAGCGGTTCCTCGGCGGCGTCACCCGCGCCATGCTGGAAGCCATGACGGTCCCGACGCTGATGTCGCATTAATCGAGGGACGACCAGGTCGGGCCGGTCACAAGCCCTGTCGTTCGAGCCGACAACCGCGTCCTTGAGCGGTGCCGGCGTCGGCAAGTTCGGGTCATATTCGAACAGGTTGGCCCGTCACGCCGCGGCGGGCCTCTCCCACGCCGAGGCCTCGACGCCGTCCTCGTCGTGTTGCGCATTGCACGCGTCGAAATGCGCCTTGAGTTCGACTTCGGCGAGATATTCGAAATGTTCGGCCTGACCGAGCAGTTCCCAGCTCTGGAGCGGCCGGTAGGCGGCCTGCTGACGACAGAGGGACGCTAGCGCGCGGTAGCGACGTACGTTGTCCATGAGACCCTCCCTCGCATTCATAGAGCTTATTGCCCTTATTTGCGTCAGGGCGATGGCGGTTGTGCAAAAGATTTGCTGCGCCCGCCGCGCGCTTGACCCGTTTGATTCTAGGCAAACGCGTGTTGGGCCGAAAGTTCCAATCAGCGCGGACTCAATATGTCTGGTGGAAAGTGGCAGGCCCTGGCACAGCCCATTCGGGTACCGGCTCGCTCCGCCTGTATCCGGTAGCCTACCGGATGAGCGCGGGCTCACCGGTCCGGATCGTCTGCGTCGAACTATGTTGCAGCTCCGGAACCCTGCCGGCTTCCGCAGCAGCGCGGATGGCGGCGATGTTGCCGGCATAGTCTGCGCTGCTCTTGCCGCGAAACACGGCGGAGCCCGCCACAAGCGTATCGGCACCCGCAGCGGCCACGGCCGCTGCATTGTCGCGCGTGATGCCGCCGTCAACCTCGAGCCGGATCGGCCGGTCGCCGATCATGCTTCGAATACGCCCGATCTTCTCGAGCTGGGACTCCAGGAAGGACTGGCCGCCAAAGCCCGGATTGACCGTCATCACCAGGACGAGATCGAGACGATCGAGCACATATTCGATCGCGCTTTCGGGAGTGGCGGGACACAGGCTGACACCGGCTTTCTTACCGAGCGCGCGGATGGCCTGGAGCGAGCGATCGAGATGCGGACCGGCTTCGGCATGCACCGTGATGACATCCGCGCCGGCCTTCGCGAACGCCTCGAGATAGGGATCGGCCGGCGCGATCATGAGATGCACGTCGAATATTTTCTTCGTCAGCGGCCGGATCGCCTTGATGACGTCCGCGCCATAACTGATGTTCGGAACGAAATGCCCATCCATGACGTCGCAATGAATCCAGTCGGCACCCGCAGCGTCGATCGCCGTGATCTCCTCGCCGAGGCGGGCGAAATCCGCAGCCAGGATCGACGGCGCGATGAGGATTTCTCTGGTCATGGCTTCGCACTCCCCTGCGCGTCCGCAACGCCGCTAAACACGCGGCTCGCCAGGACGTCCATGGGATCGATCGTTTCGAGGTCGGCGATCTCGAGCATGCGATCGAGATCGGATACCAGGCGATCGGCCTGCCGCAGGCGGATGCGGTCGACGGCATTGCGGATCGAGCGCGCATTGGAGAAGAACGGCTGGGTCCGGCGTAGCGCAATGTATTTCTCGAAAGCTTCGCGCGCCGCCGCCGACAGGCGATAACCCCGTTCCTTCAGCATCAATTCGGCAATGACCAGAAGCTCGGCTTCCGCATAGTCCGGAAAGTCGATGTGATGGGCGATGCGCGAGCGGAAGCCGGGATTGGAGGCGAAGAAGCTGGTCATTCGCTCGCCATAGCCGGCAAGGATCACGACGAGGTCCTCGCGCTGGTTCTCCATCACCTGGAGCAGAATCTCGATCGCCTCCTGGCCATAGTCGCGCTCGTTGTCGGGACGGTGCAGATAATAGGCTTCGTCGATGAACAGCACGCCGCCCATCGCCTTCTTCAGGATCTCCTTGGTCTTCGGCGCGGTGTGGCCGATATACTGGCCGACGAGATCGTCGCGCGTCACCGAGATCACCTGCCCGCGCCGCACGAAGCCGAGGCCGTGCAGGATCTTTGCCATGCGCAACGCGACGGTCGTCTTGCCGGTGCCGGGATTGCCGGTGAACGACATGTGCAGCGTCGGCGGCGACGAAGCCAGTCCCGCACGCTGCCGGATACGTTCGATCAGCAAGAGCGACGCGATCTGGCGCACGCGGTTCTTCACCGGCTTCAATCCGATCAGCTCCTGCTCGAGCTGCTGCAACGTGCCGGTGATTCCAGCCTCTTCGGCCTCCTTGCGGAGATCGAAACTGGTCTCGCCGGGCTTAGTGGTCATTGCGTGGGGAACATCCAGCATCGGCACCTCGAAGAAAAGGGCTTCGCCGCGGGGGAGCGGCGAAGCAGTGATCCGCCAAGGAAACGGAGCAGGGAGTGCTCCGCGCGGAGGAGAATGAGTTAGGTTGGCGCGTGCGCGGGCTGCCGACGCACGGTGGTGTAGCGGATCGCGCGTCCACCCACCTCCTGCCGCACCAGCTCGAACTCGGCCTCCTGCGGCGGGCGGTTGACGATGAAGGAGATCCGCACCGATTCCCAGCCATGGCTGGAGTCGAAGCCGCTGAGACGGATGTAGCGGTCGCCATACACTCTGCGGCATTCGGTGAGCTCCATCATCACGCCGGCGGCGTCCTGGAGATCGAACATCGGCAGGCCCCACATCTCCCAATAGGTATTGCGGGGATGCGGATCGTCGGTGAACTCGATGTTCACCGCCCAACCGTTGGTCAGGCAATACTGCACCTGCTTGGTGATCTGGTCGTCGGTCAGATCGGGCAGGAACGAGAAGCAGCCTTGGGTCAGCTTCATGTCAAATCTCCTCAAACGGTTTCGAGCGCGGTCGGCACGAAGTCCGGCGTGTCGGTGGATTCATAGTTGAAGGTCACGTCCTTCCAGACCTCGAGCGCAGCTTTCAGCGGCGTGCAGGTCTCGGCCGCCCTGGCCAGGATCTCCGGACCTTCGTGGACGTAGTCGCGCCCCTCGTTGCGGGCGAGGATCATCGCCTCCAGCGCCACGCGGTTGGCGATCGCGCCGGCCGCGATGCCCATGGGATGGCCGATGGTGCCGCCGCCGAACTGCAGCACGACGTCCTCGCCGAGCAGGTCGAGCAGCTGGTGCATCTGGCCGGCATGGATGCCGCCGGAGGCGACCGGCATCATCTTGTTCAGGCTCGCCCAGGACTGGTCGAAGAACAGGCCGTGTTCGAGTTTGGTCGGGTTGAAGTCCTCGCGGCAAACATCATAATAGCCGCGCGTGGTGTTCGGATCACCTTCGAGCTTGCCGACCACCGTGCCGGCATGGATGTGGTCGACGCCGGCAAGCCGCATCCACTTGGCGATGACACGGAACGACACGCCGTGGCTCTTCTGCCGCGTGTAGGTCGAGTGACCGGCGCGATGCAGATGCAGGATCATGTCGTTGCGACGCGCCCATTTCGCCATCGACTGGATCGCGGTGTAGCCGATCACGAGGTCGATCATGACGATGCACGACCCGAGCTCCTTCGCGAACTCGGCGCGCTCGTACATGTCCTCCATCGTTCCCGCGGTGATGTTCAGGTAGGTGCCCTTCGCCTCGCCGGAGGCCGCCTGCGCGCGGTTCACCGCCTCCATGCAATAGAGGAAGCGGTCGCGCCAGTGCATGAACGGCTGCGAGTTGATGTTCTCGTCATCCTTGGTGAAGTCGAGCCCGCCCTTCAGCGCCTCGTAGACCACGCGGCCGTAATTGCGGCCCGAAAGCCCGAGCTTGGGCTTGACGGTGGCGCCGAGCAGCGGCCTGCCGAACTTGTCGAGCCGCTCGCGCTCGACCACGATGCCGGTTGCCGGTCCCTGGAACGTCTTCACATAAGCGACGGGGAAGCGCATGTCTTCCAGACGCAGCGCTTTCAACGGCTTGAAGCCGAACACGTTGCCGATGATCGAGGCCGAGAGGTTGGCGATCGAGCCCGGCTCGAACAGGTCGAGGTCATAGGCGATGTAGGCGAAATACGAGCCCGGCGTGCCCGGCACCGGATCGACGCGATAGCATTTTGCGCGATACTTCTCCGCGGCGGTCAGGCGATCGGTCCACACCACCGTCCAGGTCGCCGTCGAGGATTCGCCGGCGACAGCGGCCGACGCCTCGATCGGATCGACGCCCTCTTGCGGCGTGACGCGGAACAGCGCGATGACATCGGTGTCCTTTGGCACATAGTCAGGCTCCCAATAGCCCATGCGCTTGTATTCCATCACGCCCGATCGATATCTTTCCTTGCCGCGGACGGTTCCTGCGTGTGCGTTCATGGCTCTCTCCTGCTCTTCTCTCTCTGAATGATTAGGCTGCGACAGGCTCGCGGGCGTCGACGCTCGGATCGAGTTCTCCGGCGCGGTAGCGCCGCGCCATCTCGCTCAAGGGAACGACCTTGATCCGGCTGGCGTGTCCTGCGGTCCCGAACTGCTCGAAGCGCTCGCGGCAGAGCTCGCGCATCGCATCCATCGCCGGCTTGAGGAATTTGCGTGGATCGAACTCCGAGCGCGTTTGCGCCGCAACTTTGCGGAACACCGCGGTCATCGCCAGTCGGCAGTCGGTATCGATATTGACCTTGCGCACGCCGCTCTTGATGCCGCGGACGATCTCCTCGACCGGCACGCCCCAGGTCTGCGGCATCTCGCCGCCGAACTGGTTGAACATGTCCTGGAGCGGCTGCGGCACCGAGGAAGAGCCGTGCATCACGAGATGCGTGTTCGGCAGCCGGCGATGAATCTCCTCGACCACCCGCATGGCCAGAATGTCGCCGTCCGGCTTGCGGCTGAACTTGTAGGCGCCGTGCGAGGTGCCCATCGCGATCGCGAGCGCATCGACCTTGGTGGCGCGGACGAAGTCGACCGCCTGGTCGGGATCCGTCAGCAACTGATCATGGCTGACCGTGCCTTCGACGCCGTGGCCATCCTCCTGCTCGCCGCCGCCATGCTCGAGCGAGCCGAGCACGCCGAGTTCGCCTTCAACGGAAGCGCCGACCCAATGCGCGAGATCGACGACGCGGCTGGTGATCGCAACATTGTAGGCGTAATCGGCCGCGGTCTTGGCGTCGGCCTTGAGCGAGCCGTCCATCATCACCGAGGTGAAGCCATGCGCGATGGCGGAGGCGCAGGTCGCCTCGTCATTACCGTGGTCCTGGTGCATGCAGAGCGGGATGTCCGGATAGGTCCGCTCCAGCGCGTCGATCATGTGCGAGAGCATGAGGTCGCCGGCATAGCTGCGCGCGCCGCGCGAAGCCTGGATGATGACGGGCGCATCGACCTCGGCCGCCGCCTGCATGATCGCGATACCCTGCTCCATGTTATTGATGTTGAACGCCGGCACCGCGTAACCGTGACTGGCGGCGTGGTCGAGCAGTTGGCGAAGGGTGATACGGGCCACGACAATTCCTCCTGTTATTGCTTGCCTGTGCGGGCCATCGCCCGCCGGGCGGCTTCCGCAACGCTTTGCGGCGTGATGCCGAATTCGCGGTAGAGCACGGGTGCAGGCGCCGAGGCACCGAAGCCGCGCATGCCGACGAATTCGCCATCAGTGCCGATCCAGCGATGCCAATCGCCGGCGACTGCCGCCTCGATGCCCACCCGGGGCACAGTGCCGAGCACGGCAGCGCGGTAGTCCTCCGGCTGCTCCTCGAACAACGCGAAGCAGGGTGCGGAGACCACGGCCGCGCGGATATGCTCGGTGGCAAGCAGGCGAGCCGCTTCCAGCGCAGTCGAGACTTCCGAACCTGTTGCAATGAGCGTCACGTCTCGGCCGCCGTCCGGCGAAACAATCAGATAGGCGCCGCGTGCGACGCGGTTTCTTCCACGGACATCGCTGCGGAAGGTCGGCAGGGCCTGACGGGACAGGCACAGCACGGAGGGACGATTTTCAGCTTGGAGCGCGCAGTCCCAGGCTTCCAGCGTCTCAACCGCGTCGGCCGGCCGGAACACAAGCAGGTTCGGAATGACGCGAAGCGCTGCGAGATGCTCGACTGGTTGATGCGTGGGGCCGTCCTCACCGAGACCAATGGAGTCATGGGTCATCACATGAATGACGCGGATCCGCATCAACGCCGCAAGGCGGATCGCCGGCCGGCTGTAATCAGAGAAGGCGAGGAAGGTGCCGCCATAGGGAATGAAGCCGCCGTGCAGCGCGAGGCCGTTCATCGCGGCCGCCATGCCGTGCTCGCGGATGCCATAATGGATGTAATCGCCGGCGAACGCGTCGCGCTTGACCGGGGTCTGCGCCTTGGCATGCGTCAGGTTCGAATGCGTGAGGTCCGCCGAGCCGCCGACAAATCCGGGAATCGTCCCTGCGATGCCGTCGAGCACCTGTTGCGACGCCTGCCGCGTCGCAAGCTTCGGACGCTCGGTGGCAAAGCGTTCGCGCAATTTCGCCGAGGCTTGGGCATAGGCGTTCGGCAGGGCAACCGTCTTGCCCTCGACAAACAGATCGCGCTGCTCGGGCGTCGCGCATTCATAGCGATCGAGCCAGGCGAGACGCGCGACCTGCCCGCGCTGCCCGATCATCCGCCATGCTTTCAGGATCGGGATTGGCACCACGAAGGGCTGATAGTCCCAGCCGAGCGCTCGCCGCGCCGCTGCCGCCTGCTCGGTGCCGAGCGGCGCGCCATGCGCCTTCTCGGTGCCCTGACGATCCGGCGCGCCATAGCCGATGATGGTGCGGCAGGCGATCAATGACGGTCTTGTGCTCTCACGCTCCTCGGCGATCGCCTGCGCAACTGCTTCGGGATCGTGCCCGTCGACACGGCGAACCGACCAGCCGGAGGCAGCGAAGCGCGCGAGCTGGTCGTCGGAGGTCGCGAGCGAGGTCGGGCCGTCGATCGAGATGCCATTGTCGTCGAACAGCACGATCAGGCGGCCCAGCCCGAGATGGCCGGCGAGCGAGATCGCTTCCTGGCTGATGCCTTCCATCAGGCAGCCGTCGCCGGCGATCACATACGTAAAGTGGTCGACGAGGCCATCGCCATGCCGCGCATTGGCCATGCGCTCGGCGAGGGCCATGCCCACCGCGGTCGCAATCCCCTGCCCCAGCGGACCGGTCGTCGTCTCGACGCCCGGCGTGTGGCCATATTCCGGATGCCCCGGCGTCTTCGAGCCCCATTGCCGAAAGGCCTTGATGTCATCGAGGCTGAGGTCGCCGCCGGTGAGATGGAGCAATGCATAGAGCAGCATCGAGCCATGGCCCGCCGACAGCACGAAGCGGTCGCGGTCCGGCCAATTGGGGTGAGCCGAGTCGAATTTCAGGAAGCGCGAGAACAGCACGGTCGCGACATCGGCCATGCCCATGGGCAGGCCGGGATGGCCGGACTGCGAGGTCTCGATGGCATCGACCGCGAGAAAGCGGACGGCATTGGCGAGATCGCTGTGCGCAACCGCCGTGAGGTCGGCGTCAGCGTGGACGGAGATGTTCATCGGATACTCTCCTTGTTCACTTCAGGTTTCGCTTGCGCTCGATCAGCTGCATGATCAGCGGCGTCAGGATGAGCTGCATGGCGAGATCGAGCTTCGCGCCGGGGCAGACGATCGAATTGGCGCGGGACATCCAGCTTTGCGGCAGCATCGAGAGCAGATAGGGGAAGTCGATGCCGCGCGGGTTCTTGAAGCGGATCACGACCATCGATTCGTCCGGCGTCGGGATCCAGCGCGCGATGAATGGATTGGAGGTGTCCACCGTGGGCACGCGCTGGAAGTTGATGTCGGTTTCGGAAAATTGCGGGCAGATGTAGTGGATGTAGTCGGGCATCCGCCGCAGAACGGTGTCGGTGACGGCCTCGGTCGAATAGCCTCGCGCACTGCGGTCGCGATGCAGCTTCTGGATCCATTCGAGATTGATGACGGGCACGACGCCGATCTTGAGGTCGGCATAGCGCGCGACGTTGACCTTGTCGGTGACGACCGCGCCGTGCAGGCCTTCGTAGAACAGCAGATCGGAGCTCTCCGGCAGTCGTTTCCATTCGGTGAAGGTGCCGGGTGCGGCACCATGCAGCGCGGATTCCTCGGCATCGTGGACGTAGTGCCGCGTCATCGCCGTGCCGGTCTCGCCATAGTCGCGGAACGCCCGCTCCAGCTCCTCGAACAGGTTGGTCTCGGGGCTGAAATGGCTGAAATGCCTGTTGCCGCGATCGGCCTCCTTCGCCATCTGCGTGCGCATTTCCGCGCGGTCATAGCGATGGAAAGCGTCGCCTTCGATGTAGGCGGCGTTGACCTTCTCGCGGAAGAAGATCTGCTCAAAGGTCTTCTTGACCGACGTGGTGCCGGCGCCGGAAGAGCCGGTGATGGAGATGATCGGATACTTCCTGGACATAGGATGCCTCGCTCACAGCCGGAAGAAGCCGCGCCGCGCGAACAGCGGTGCGGAGACGCTGGCGACCAGCAAGGGATCGCAATGCAGCTCCTCGACGCGCTGCACCTCGTTGCTCGAGCCCATGATCAGCGGCACGCGCTGGTGCAGGCTCTGCGCCGAGAGTTCGAGGATGCGCTCGCGCCCGGTCGAAGCCGAGCCGCCGGCCTGCTCGATGATGTAAGCCATCGGGTGCGCCTCGTAGACGAGGCGCAGGCGGCCGTCGCCATAACCGGGCCGTGCATCGGAGGGATAGAGGAACACGCCACCGCGGGTGAGGATGCGATAGGCCTCGGCAACCAGCGAGCCGACCCAGCGCATGTTGAAATTGTGATTGGCCTGCCCTTCCACACCGGCGAGGCATTCGTCGACGAAGGCGCGCACCGGCTGTTCCCAATGCCGGCGGTTCGAGGCGTTGATCGCGAACTCCTCGCAGGTCTCGGAGATCTGCACGGCGCTGCGGGCGAGACGGAAGCAACCGGACTTGCGGTCAAGCGTGAAGATGTCGACACCCTCGCCAAGCGTCAGCACCAGCGAGGTCTGCGGACCATAGGTGACGAACCCCGCCGCGAGCTGCGCCGAGCCGCGCTGATGGAAGGCGAGCGTGAGATCATCGGGCGCGGGCAGGATCGAGAAGATCGTGCCCACGGTCATGTTGATGTCGATGTTGGAGGAGCCGTCGAGCGGATCGATCGCGACGCAGATCTTCGCCGCGCGGTCGCCGATCTGCGGTTCGCGCATCTCCTCTGACGCCAGTGCCGCAATCGGCAACTTGCCGAGGCAGCGGCGCAGGATCGCGTCGGCCTGCACGTCGAGATCGCGCTGGACGTCACCGTCGCTATTACGGCCGGTGGTCAGGCCCGATGCGTCCGCAAGGTCTCCCGTCGCGATGAGATCGGCGATCTCGATCGCGGCTGCCGCGATGGCGTCGACCGCGGCCGCCACGGCCAGCGCATGCGGCGCCGTCTCGGAATACCGCTGAAGGTGGTCGTCCAGCCTGAGTTGCCCGGTCATCTGCGTCCATCCCCTTGCTGGTGCCGTATCCAGTTCCCTCCCCGCTGGAGGTCCGGTCCGGTCAGTGCCAACAACGATGAGATTGACAGGGGCGGCTTAATAAGGAAAATTTCTATTCATAATGAGTGCCAAAGAATTATCTTATAATGCCTCAGCACAGCTCCGGCATCTGACGATCCGGCAGCTTCGCTCGCTCGCGGCGCTCGCGGCCAAGGGCAGCGTCACGGCCGCATCGACCCAACTCGGCCTGACGCAGCCGGCCGTGACCCAGCAACTGCGCCAGCTTCAGGATCTCGCCGGACTGCCGCTGCTGCAGCGGACCGGCGACGGCATGCTGCTGACGGAGGCGGGCAAGGAGGTGCTTACCCTCGCCGAGCGGGTCGAAGCCGCAATCGCCGACTGCCAGGGCGCGCTCGACCTGCTTGCGGGGCGGACCGGCGGCACGGTGCATCTCGGCGCTGTCTCGACTGCAAAGTATTTCGTGCCGCACGCGATCGCGGCATTCTCGAAGCGGTATCCGAAGATCGAGCTCAAGCTCACGGTCGGCAATCGCGAGGAGATCCGCGAGGCCATGCACGGCTACGATCTCGATTTCGCGGTGATGGGTCGGCCACCGGCCGATGTCAGCGTCGACGTCCGTCAGCTCGGGCGCAATCCGCACATCATCGTCGCGCGCAAGGGGCACTGGCTGGAGAAGGATTCCGGCCTCAACCTCACCGACCTCGTGCACGAGACCTTTCTCACCCGCGAGCCCGGCTCGGGCACGCGGACACTGATGGAAGGCATGTTCCAGAGGTCGGATCTCGAGCCGATCATCGGCATGGAGATGAGCAGCAACGAGACCATCAAGCAGGCTGTCATCGCCGGGCTCGGCATCGCCTTCATCTCGGCCCACACCGTGGCGCACGAGCTCACCGAGGGCCGGCTGATCGTGCTCGACGTCGCGGGCCTGCCGATCGTGCGGCAATGGTACGTGATCCGCCGCAGCGACAAGGTGCTGTTGCCACCGGCGCAGGCGATGTTCGATTTCTTGGGATCGGAGGGGTCGAACTATCTTCCCGAATTGCCCGAACTCGGCGCGCGATAGCCCGTCGAATTTCAGCCCATCAGCTTCATCGCGACCGTGGCCGCGAGAATGACGATGATCTGGAGCAGGCGCTCGGTCGTGAAGATGCGGTTAAAGGTGGTCATCGCTTGCCCCGGCCGAATTGGGATGTCTCGGTCGGGACGTTGCTAGCACAGGCGGGCGTCGAGAGAACTCCGTAATCGCCCCGTGGTCTCCGTACGCGACCCGACGACCGGCCCCTCGGCGGGCCTGCCCAAGGCCGCGCCGATGGTTAACGATCAGGCCGCACGCGTCGCGGCGTAGTCCATCCGCGCGGCAAAATAGGCTTCCAACTCCAGCAGCGCCCGCGCTTCCCAATCCTTCGCCTGCTCGAGCAGCGACCAGCTCTGGCCCGGACGGAATGCAGCGGTCTGGCGATAGAGCGACGCGATACCGCGGTAGCGGCGCACGTTCTCCAAGATGGCGTGACCGGTGATTTGGCCGTTCATGTCCGAAAACTCCCTCGTCATTCCCGGGGGAGAAATTGCGGCCAAATCTTTTTCGAAAAGTTAGCGCCGCACAGCAAGCGTGCGAATGGTTTCCGGACTGTTGCCTGCGCGCAACGTGCGCGACCGCGCAAGGCCGATCTATTGCGAATTCGTTGCCGCGCTCTCGCTCCGCGGCTTCAACCCGCCGCGGCTGATGATCGCCATCGTCGCACGGCAGAGATCGGCAAGGCCGATCACCAGCACGGCGAGCAGACAGAACAGCTTGATGGAATCGGCATGCGCGCTGGTCAGCGAATTGAACTCGAAGAAGGGCGGCATGAACGCCCACCACACCAGCGGAATTGTAAGCACCGCGGCGAACGCCGCCGCCGGTGCGCCCGCGACAATGCCGAGCACGAACAGGCTGGGTAGGAACGCCGCGAAATAAAGTTTTGCGCCGAGCGCAACACAGACGCCCTGGAGCGCAGCCGACATCGCGACAACGACGAATCCAAGCAGAAACGCCTGCCACGACCATGGTCGTACCCGCGGTACGCCAACCAGCCCCGCACGCCTCATCAGCCTCCCCCTGCCGCCCGTTAACCAGGCTCGCTTGCGACCAAAGTACTACAGCGGCAGGGAAACTGCGAGGTGGAAATTGCCGGCCGGACGGCCTTGGTAAACGGGCCGAATCGCGCAATCTGGACCACCGCGGCCGCTACTCGGTGGCCGCATAGATCAGCCCTGCGACGGGCAACGCGAGGCCAATGGCCGATGCGTGCGTCCAGCCGCCTTGCGCAAACGCCCAGGCGCCGACCGCCGAGCCCGCCGCGCCCGCCGTGAAGAACGTCGCCATGTAGAGGCCGTTGAGGCGGCTGCGGTGCTCATGCCCCAGCGCGAAGATCGCGCGGAAGCCGAGCACGACGTTGCCCTGCACGCCGATGTCGATCGCGATCGCGGCCACGACCAGGCAGGCGAGGTTCAGCACCGATCCGGCCGCGCCGACATGCGTGATCAGGAAACCCACGGCCGCGAGCAGCAGCGCGACCAGTGTTGCCATGCGGCTGTGGCCGCGATCGGCAAGCCGCCCCGCGATCGGCGCCGCGAACACGCCGGCGACACCGGCGAGCGCGAACAGCGCGATGCCGCTCTGGGTGAAGCCGAACTCGCTCGCGAGCAGCAGCGGCGTCACGGTCCAGAACAGGCTGAAGGCGCCGAACAGGCTGGCCTGGTACAGCGCGCGGCGGCGCAGCAGCGGCGTGGTCCGCGCCAGATGCGGCATCGACAGCAGCAACTCGCCGTAATGCATCCGCGCGACCGGCTTACGCTTCGGCAGCGTCATCCAGAGCACGGCTGCGAGCACGATCATCAGCGCGGCCGAAGAGAAGAACACCGCGTGCCACGACAGCATCGCCGTGACGAAACTCGACACCGGCCGCGCCAGCATGATGCCGAGCATCAGGCCGGTCGAGACGTTGCCGACGACGCGGCCGCGAATGGCTGCCGGCGCCAGATGCGCCGCATAGGGAATGATGATCTGCACCGCGACCGAGCCGAGCCCGATGAACAGCGCGGCGATCAGGAAAGGCAGCGCGTGGGACGCGAACCCCGCGGCGAGCAGGGCTGCCGCGCCGAGCGTGATGACGGAGCAGATCAGGGTACGGTTCTCGACCAAGTCGCCGAGCGGCACGATGAAGAGAAGCCCCACGCCGTAGCCGATCTGCGTCATGGTGACGATCAGCCCCGCCGCTTCATGCGACAGGCCGAGCGCGGCGCTGATCGGGGCGATCAGCGGCTGGGCGTAATAGATGTTGGCGGCGACCATGCCACAGGCCGCGGCAAGCACGAAGGTCAGGAGCTGCGACACTGCATCCGGATCCGGCGCGGTCTCGATCGTGGCATTCATCGTCATTCACACAGTCTCCGAACTATAGGAAACGTTTGTTCCCTAATATGACAAAAAATTCAGGCGAGCAGCTTCATGGCGACAGCGACCAGGCGCTTGCCGTCGAGCGAAAGGCGCGCCTTGCCGACGACGCGCAGGCCCTGCGTGATGCAGATCATCAGCCGCGCGGTGTCATCGGCGGCGACATGGCGGGGTATAGAGCCGTCGGCCTGCCCCTCGCGAATGAGGCCGGCGATGAAGCCTTCGTTGGTTTCCAGCCGCGCGCTGACGAGGGCGGCGACCACCGGATCGACCGCGGACAATTCGACGGCGCTGCCGACCACGAGGCAGCCGCGCCGCCCCTCGCTGCCTTGGGAATGCTCTACATACGACAGCAGCATGTTGCGCAGCCGCTCGCGGCCATTGGCGCCTTTCGCCGCCGCGCTACGCGTCTGCTCCTGGCGCAGAGCCACGTAGCGCTCGAAGGCGGCGAGAAACACCGCATGCTTGTCGCGAAATGCCTTGTAAACGCTGCCGGTCGCCAGCCGCATCGCCGTGGTGAGATCGCCGATCGAGGTGGCATGATAACCGCGCTCGGAAAACACGCGGACGGCCCTGTCGAGCGCGGTGTCCATGTCGAACTCCCGGGGACGACCGGGCGGACGGGCAATCGGCTGGGATTTGCGGGCGGTCTTTTGCATTGCGGGATAATAGGGAATGATTGTTTCCGAATAAAGACACTTGGTTGTGATGAGATCACGGATCAAACTGATGGCTCAGGCGTCGTCCTGGCGAAGGCCAAGACCCATTATCCAGGGAGGGGTTTGGCGGACATTCGTTCGGTGGGATTGATACCGCGTCAAATCGCTTGACCTCGCGGTATGGGTCCTGGCCTTCGCCAGGACGACATTTGAGATTGTTGCGCCTGACTGCCGCGACATGGCCAATTCCGAGCGAAGCACGGGATAGCATCGCCTCTAAGCGGCGGCGGACTGACAGGGGGCGACACAGGAAGTCCCGTAGCCCGGATGGAGCGCAAGCGTAATCCGGGAAGGTGCGAACGCCGCGCGAGCGGCCCCGGGTATCGCTACGCTCACCCGGGCTACAGGAGATCACCCCGTCGTTCGCACCGGCGTTCCATCCGCCATCATGGTCACGCCCTTCCGTTCGACGATCATCCCGTAGGCCTGCGGCTGACGGTGAACGTCGAAATTGAAGGTGGTGCGCTTGTAGGAGTTGCAGAGATCGAGATCGCAGCGGGCGAGCGCGATCTCGTCGCTCTTGGTCGTGCATCGCGCGATGATCTCGCCGGAGGGCGCGATGACGCAGCTTCCGCCGATGTGGTCGACGCCCTCCTCGACACCCGCTTTGGCGACGCCGACCACGAAGGTGCCGTTCTGGTAGGCGCCGGCCTGCATCACCAGATGATTGTGAAACAGCGAGAGATCGTCATGCTCGGGCGCGGGCGGATTGTGCACCGGCGTGTTGTAGCCGATCATCACCATCTCGACGCCCTGCAGGCCCATCACCCGATAGGTCTCGCTCCAGCGGCGGTCATTGCAGATCGCCATCCCCATCACGCCGCCAAAGGCCTCGGTCACGCCAAAACCATCGCCGGGCTCGAAATAGCGTTTTTCCAGATGCTGGAATTCGCGCCAGGGCTCGTGCTCGGCATGCCCGGGCAGATGAACCTTGCGATATCTCGCGACGATGGCGCCGCTCTTCTCGACCAGGATCGAGGTGTTGTAGCGCCTGACCATTCCGGCCTCGACCGTCAGCTCGGCATAGCCAAGGTAAAATCCGATGCCGATCTCGCGCGCGAGATCGAACAGGCCTCTCGTCTCCCGCCCCGGCATCTCCCGCTCGAAGAAGCTGTCGATCTCGGCCTGGTCCTCGAAATACCAGCGCGGAAAGAACGTGGTCAGAGCGAGCTCGGGATAGACGATCAGGTCGCAACCGTTTGCGTGCGCCTGGCGCATCAACGCCATCAGGCGCGCCACGACCGCGGTTCTGGTCTCGGTCCGCGCCACAGGGCCAAGCTGGCCGGCCGCAACAGTTACAAATCTCGCCACGAATCTTTCCCTCGTCCGCTTCCCTGGTCAGGTTGCGGCAGAGACTATCGCGCGATGCGTCGCGCGCACAGCCTCGCTGTCCGGCACGGTGCCCAACCGAGAGGCAGCCCGCCCGTCACGTGGGAAGCGCCGACGATGAATTGCAGAGCGCCACTCACCATTCTGCGGCAACGGGCTCGTTGAAGAACTGACCGCGCGCCGCCATGGGCGACGGCTGGCGGCGACGATGCCGCTCCGCGACGCGCTTGTTCGGAGAGGCCGCCTTGGCCTGCCTGGGCTCCGCGGCGGGCTGCGCCGCCATGGCAAATGCCTGGCGCGTACCGTCCGGCGCGACTGGCGCCGCCGCGTCTGACGTTGACGCCACAGTTTTGGTCAACGGAATCTGTCGCACGTTGGTGTCGAAGACGATCTTCTCCGGCCAGGTCTGTGCAGAATGAATTCGGGCGATCGAGAGGTCCGGTCCGGTTTCGGCGGCGGCGCTTACGGGGCCGGCGAGGTAGTAGTCAGCGAGGTACAGGAGGCCGAGCAGAGCGCCGCCGGTGAAGACGAAATAGCGGATGAGCGGCATGGGTCCCTCGATCGCCTCGTTGTCGAGGCCCCTGCAGCAACGGGAAAAAGTGGCAATCGTTCCGGTGCGCCGTCGAGCAATCGCGCGAGACGCTCAGCCGCCCACTGGCATTCCGCTTGCTGCACGGCAGTCAAATCCCTCAGACCCGCAGTGGGTCTGTCTCATCGTGAGGCGATCATGCACCCGACGTCCCGTTTCGAAGCGACCATGTCGACACAGCTCCACGCATTGATCTCCGACCTGCGCTGGCGCCTGCGAATGATCGACGCCGACATTCTGGAGGAAGAGCGGAAGGCTGGAATCTGCGATCCCCAGAACGTCGCCTACCCCATGCTCGCGCACAACCTGCGGGCTCGGCGCGAGAATATCCGGGTGAGCGTCGCCATTCTCGAAAGCCGGCTTGAAAAGCAATCGACCGAGTGGCCGCGCGCGGCCTGATGCGGCGACGGGCCGAGCTCCAGACGCACGCTAACACGAAGGAACTCCCGTTGCCGATCTGCAACGGTTCCCGTCCGTCTGAAGCCGGACAAAAGAAACTCCCATTGCGGCCACGAACCCCTCTCACAACGCCGTGAGACGAGCAGGGGAACGACGATGCGTGCGCAACGAGTCTGGGTGGTGAACGGGGCTGCCAGCGTCGAGCAGTTGCAGACCAGATTGGACGATCTGAACAAGCGGCTCGGTCAACTCGAGACCCAGCACCCCGAGAGCTGGAAAGTCGAAGAGCTCAGATCGAGCGCCCTCAGCCTGTCGCGCGAAATCGACGATATCCGCTGCGCCGAGGCGACGGCCGCACTGAGCGAGCTGCTGCGGAAATAGCCGCGGTTCGCGATTCGCCCGTCGCGCAAGGAACCAACGCCGCCTCCCCGCCATTGCCATGCCGAGCATGGAGCAAGATCATGACCAGGCACCTGACGCGGGCCGATCTCGTGCGCGGCGTGGCCGGCGCGGTATCCACGCTGGTCCTGTGCGCGACGATGGCCTTCACCATCGCGCGCCACTTCGCGCTGTAGAGCATTTGGCGCTGTGAGGTATTTGCGATGACGTCCGACCCCGAGGAATCGGTCAGGCTGCAAGGCTACGGCGAGATGACGTTGCGCACAGCCGTCGCGACGCTGATGGCGCTCGCACCAGGCGAACGATCCGACGCAGCGATCTTCCGCGTCCGCGATGGCGTGCGGCTCGCATCGAGCGAGGTCGCAGAGCTAGCGTCGGAATGGGGCATCACGCCAACGCCGGAGATCAGGTCGCCGAACCTCGTCCCGGAGCAACATTGGACACACGTCGTTCGCGGCATGGTGCGCGAGGCGCCGCTGCCGGCGCTGATGGTGGCATTCATGATCGGCGTGCTGGTGGCGCGGCGGTAGTCCTCTGACCTAGCTTACAACGCCGAGTCATTGATATCGGCAAATGCCGAGCCATGCCGCTCACACAAGCCGCCCTGCCCGGCCAAATCGGCCGTGGACCCGCCCCGAAAATCGTTGCAAGAAGGCGCTCCCGGGCGCCGGCGGCCGGTCCGCCAAGCCATTGGGAACGAGCCTTAGGAAAACGTCGACTTTTGGAAGAATGGTCGGAGTGGCAGGATTCGAACCTGCGACCCCTGCGTCCCGAACGCAGTGCTCTACCGGGCTGAGCCACACTCCGACAAGAGGCCGGCTTATAGCGTCGGGTTTGGCGCACCGCAAGCGGCCGAGCTGAGGAATCTTATCCCTGTGAAAACGGGTCTTGAAACGCTGATTTTACCGGCCGGCGAGGCTGGCGCGGAGGCTGCCGCCCGGACATTGGCCGCCGGCGGGCTGGTCGCGTTCCCGACCGAAACGGTCTACGGGCTCGGGGCGGATGCCGGAAATGCCGGCGCGATTGCCCATCTTTACGCCGCCAAGGGGCGGCCGGCCTTCAATCCGCTGATCGCGCATGTCGCCGACCTCGCGGCCGCGCGCAGGATCGGGCGATTCGACGCCTGCGCCTCGCGCCTTGCGGAGGCGTTCTGGCCGGGGCCGCTGACGCTGGTGGTGCCGAAGACGGAAAACTGCCCGGTGGCCGAGCTTGCCACTGCGGGCCTCGACACGGTCGCGATCCGCATTCCGGCCCATCCGGTGGCGCAGGCGATCCTGCGCGCCTTTGGCGGGGCTGTGGTGGCGCCGTCTGCCAACCTCTCCGGCCACGTCTCGCCGACGCTGGCAGCTCATGTCGAGGGCGACCTTGCGGGCCGGATCGACCTGATCGTCGACGGCGGGCCGGTTACGGTCGGCGTCGAATCGACCATCGTCGGCTGCTTTGCGGCGCCGATGCTGCTGCGGCCCGGCGGCCTGTCACGCGAGCGGATCGAGGCCGTGCTCGGCGCACCGCTGGCGCGACTGCCGGCGGAGGCCGACAGCGACGACAGCCAGCCGCTGGCGCCGGGCATGCTGGCCTCGCATTACGCGCCGCGCGCCCATGTGCGGCTCAATGCGCAGGACGTCGCGCCGGGCGAAGCGCTGCTGGCGTTCGGCCCCGCGCGCCTGCCTGGCCTGAAGGCCGCTGCCGCGGTCATGAATTTGTCGCCCAGCGGTGATCTCGATGAAGCCGCCGCCAATCTGTTCGGCTATGTTCGCGCCCTCGATGAGAGGCGCCCGCGGGCGATCGCGGTGATGACGATCCCCGAGGAGGATCTAGGCGAAGCGATCAACGACCGGCTGCGCCGGGCGGCCGTGGCGAGATAAGAGCGAAGCAAGAGACAAGACAATGAACATTAATCATTCCGCCACCCCTCCGCTTGCGCCCGAGCTGATCGAACAATTCCGCAAGATCGTCGGCGAGAGGCACGCGATCACCGATGCGGCCGACATCGAGGCCTATGTCACCGAGGAGCGCAATCTGTTCCACGGCCGCTCGCCGCTGGTGCTGCGCCCAGGCTCGACCGCGGAGGTCGCCGCGATCTGCAAGCTCGCTTCGGAGCACAAGATCGCGCTGGTGCCGCAGGGCGGCAACACCGGGCTCGTCGGCGGCCAGACCCCGCACAATGGCGAGGTGGTGGTGTCGCTGCGGCGGCTCGACAAGATCCGCGAGATCGACACCGCCTCCAACACCATGACCTGCGAGGCCGGCGTGGTGCTGCAGATCGCGCAGCAGAAGGCCGCGGACGTGGACCGGCTGTTTCCGCTTTCGCTGGGCGCGGAAGGGAGCTGCACCATCGGCGGCAATCTCTCGACCAATGCCGGCGGCACGGCCGCGCTCGCCTATGGCGTCGCGCGCGAGATGGCGCTGGGGCTCGAGGTGGTGCTGGCGGACGGGCGCGTGCTCGGCGTGCTCTCGAAGCTGAAGAAGGACAACACCGGCTACAATCTGCACAACCTCTTCATTGGCGCCGAAGGCACGCTCGGCATCATCACCGCGGCGACGCTGAAGCTGTTTCCGAAGCCTCGGTCGATCGAGACCGCCTTCGTCGGGCTGAAGTCGCCGGACGCCGCGCTGAAACTGCTGGCGATCGCGCAAAGCGAGGCCGCCAATGCGCTGACGAGTTTCGAGCTGCTCTCGGAGATGGCGGTCGATTTCTCGATCCGCCACGGCATCGACGTGCGCGATCCGCTCGCGCAAAAGCATGCCTGGTACGTGCTGATGGAATTGTCGTCACCCGGCGACGACGCCCGCACGCCGCTGGAGACGATCCTCAGCCGTGCCATGGAGGACGAGATCGTCGACGACGCGGTGATCGCGGCCAATCTCACCCAGCGTGCCGGCTTCTGGAAGCTGCGCGACGAGATGTCGTCGGCGCAGAAGCCGGAGGGCGGCTCGATCAAGCACGACATCTCCGTGCCCGTGGCCACCGTGCCCGCCTTCATCGCCGAGGCCAATGAAGCCGTGGTGAAGCTGATCCCCGGCGCGCGGCCGGTGCCGTTCGGCCATCTCGGCGACGGCAATCTGCACTACAATGTCAGCCAGCCCATCGGCGCCAACACCGCGGACTATCTGGCGCGCTGGCACCAGATGAACGCGGTCGTGTTCGCGATCGTGCTGCGCATGGGCGGCTCGATCTCGGCCGAGCACGGCATCGGCGTGCTCAAGCGCGACGAGCTTCCCGATGTGAAGGACAAGACTGCAATCGAGCTGATGCGACAGCTCAAGGCGATGCTCGATCCGCTTGGAATCATGAACCCGGGAAAAGTGCTGTGAGTGCGCTCACGATCGACGCGATCACCGACGCGGATGTCGAGCCGGTGGTCGCGCTGTGGCAGCGCTGCGGCCTGACCCGGCCGTGGAACGATCCGCATGCCGACATCGCGCTGGCGCGGCGGCGCGACAATTCCACCATCCTGCTCGGCCGCGACGGCGGCGCCGTCGTCGCTACCGTGATGGTCGGCCATGACGGCCATCGCGGCTGGGTCTATTACGTCGCCGTTGACCCCGATAGCCAGAAGCGTGGCTACGGCCGCGTCATCATGGCCGCGGCCGAAGCCTGGCTGCGCGCGGCTGGAATTTTGAAGCTGCAGCTCCTGGTCCGCCGCGGCAATGAGCAGGCCAATGCGTTCTACCAGTCGCTGGCTTTCGAGGAATCGACCTCGGTGATGTTCCAGAAGTGGCTCGACGGCCGCACCACAACGCCAAGCAATTGAGACCGAGCCATGACCATTTCCGACCGCGTCCGCATCAAGGACGTCCGCGTGCTCTCGGACAACTGGACCACGCTGAAGAACACCACGTTCGAGTACCGGCGCGCCAATGGCGAATGGCAGACGCAGCACCGCGAGACCTATGAGCGCGACAACGCCGCCGCCGTGCTGCCGTATAATCTCGCACGGCGGACCGTGATCCTGGTGAAGCAATTCCGCCTGCCGGCCTTCATCCGCGGCTACGACGATCTCCTGATCGAAGCCGCCGCCGGCGTGCTGGACGATGCCTCGCCCGAAATTCGCATCCGCGCCGAGGCCGAGGAGGAAACCGGCTATCGCCTGCACCACGTCGAAAAGGTGTTCGAGGCGTTCATGAGCCCCGGCGCCATCACCGAGAAGCTGCATTTCTTCATCGCCGAATACGAGCCGGAGATGCGGGTCAGCGACGGCGGCGGCCTCGAACACGAAGGCGAGGACATCGAGGTGCTGGAGCTCGGCATCGACGAGGCGCTGGCGATGATCGCGGACGGCCGCATCATCGACGCCAAGGCGATCATGCTGCTGCAGCATGTGGCGCTGCATGTGTTTCGGTGAGCTTGCTTACTCTTGAGCTCTCCCCCGACTATCTCTAGTCTATCGCCAACAAGAACCAGGAGACGCGCCCATGTCCGCTTCGCGCGACGACGAATTCGGCTTTGCGCCCGACTATGACGCCCCCGTCCCCTATATGCAGCGCACGCGGGACTATTACGCCGCGATTGGCTACACCACGGCGTATCGCTGGGCCCATTACACCGAGGCGCCGTTCCAGCCGCTGAAGAAGCCGCTGTCGCAATCACGCGTCACTATCATCACGACGGCCGCGCCGTACGACCCCACCAAGGGCGACCAGGGCCCGGGCGCGGCGTATAATGGCGGCGCGAAATTCTACCAGGTCTATGACGGCGACACGGCGAAGCAGCACGACCTTCGCATCTCGCATATCGGCTACGACCGCAAGCACACCACGGCCACCGACAACGGCACCTGGTTTCCGCTGCCGCAGCTTTTGAAGGCGAGCGCTGCGGAGCGCATCGGCGAGGTGGCCCCGCGCTTCTTCGGGGCGCCGACCAACCGCAGCCATCGCGTCACCCTCGACACCGACGCGCCGGAAATTCTGGCGCGCTGCCTTGCCGACAAGGTCGATGTCGCGGTGCTGGTTCCGAACTGTCCCGTCTGCCATCAGACCACGGCGCTGGTGGCGCGGCATCTCGAGGCCAACGGCATTCCGACCGTGATCATGGGCTGCGCCAAGGACATCATCGAGCACGCCGCCGTGCCGCGTTTCCTGTTCTCGGATTTCCCGCTCGGCAATTCCGCCGGCAAGCCGCACGACATCGTCTCGCAGGCGCAGACGCTCGAGCTGGCGCTGAAACTGCTGGAGACCGCGAGCGGCCCGCAGACCACCATGCAGTCGCCGCTGCGCTGGAGCGAGGACGCCTCCTGGAAGCTCGACTACAACAACGTCGCGCAGCTCTCAGCCGAAGAGCTGGCGCGCCGCCGCGCCGAATTCGACAAGCAGAAGGAGATCGCGCGCGGCAATCGCGCCGCCTGACGTCCTCCGACAACCACAACAAAAGGGAGAGCGACGTGACGCGACCGTTCGAGGGCGTGAAGATCCTGGACTTCACGCAAGTGCTGGCAGGCCCCTATGCGAGCTACCAGCTCGCGCTCCTGGGCGCCGACGTCATCAAGGTCGAGCGGCGCGAGGGCGAGGACATGCGCCGCACGCCGCTCAGCCGCGAATGGGCCGAGCGCGGGCTGGCGCCGGCGTTCCAGGCCATCAACGGCAACAAGCGGAGCCTGACGCTCGATCTGCAAAAGCCCGATGCGATCGCGATCGTGAAGAAGCTCGCCGCGCAGGTCGACGTGGTCATGGAGAATTTCCGCCCCGGTGTGATGGACAAGCTCGGCATCGGCTATGAGGCGCTGTCCGCAATCAATCCAAAACTGATCTACTGCGCGGTGTCAGGCTTCGGCCAGACCGGTCCGGATCGGCTGCGCCCCGGCTATGACGGCAAGATGCAGGCGCTGTCCGGCATCATGGCGATCACGGGTCATCCGGAGACTGGGCCAACTCGTGCGGGCTTTGCGGTGTGCGACGTGCTGTCGGGCGCCACGGCTGCCTTTGGCGTGTCGAGCGCGCTGTACCAGCGCGATCGCACCGGCAAGGGCCAACTCATTGACGTCTCCATGCTGGAGGCGACGATGGCATTCCTGTCGGGACAGATCGCGGACTGGTCGGTCGCCGGCCATCGCCAGCAGCTGTCGGGCAATCAGGCCGTCAGCCGCAGGACCACTGCGAATTTGTTTAGATGCGGCGACGGTCACATCCTGCTCGCCGTCAACAACGAGAAGCAATATCGCGCGCTGATGTCTGCGCTCGGCCGCGAGGATACGCTGTCCGATCCGCGCTTCGCCGACTGGTTCGCCCGCAACGAAAACGAACCGGCCCTGCGCGCCATCATCGAAGCGGCGCTCGCGGCCAGGCCGGCGCGCGAATGGGAGACAATCCTGGAGGATGCCGGCGCGCCCTGCGCCAGCATCTGGAAAGTCGAAGAGGTGATCGACCATCCGCAGATCAAGGCGCGCGGCGCAATCCAAGAGCTCGATACGCCCTACGGTCGCCTGCGCTTCGCCGGCAGCGGCTTCAAGCTCGCGCATGGCGGCGGCAGGCTCGACCGCATGGCGCCGGAGCTCGGTGCGGATACGGACGCGGTGCTGGGCGAGCTGGGATTTGACGCGGCGGAGATCGCGGGACTACGGGCGAAAGACATTGTGTAGGGCTGCCGCAAACTCCGCTGCCGTAGGGTGGGCAAAGGCGCAACGCGCCGTGCCCACCACCTATCCGCTTCTTCGGTGCGCAATGGTGGGCACGCTTCGCTTTGCCCACCCTACGGCGCCAGTGTTCAGAACAACGACCCCTGCCCGTCATCCGCCGAGCCGGCCGCGGCCTTCCGCACCGCCCGCTTCGGTTTCGCGGCCTCTAGCTCCGCTTCCATCTCCTCCGCGCTGATCGGAAGGAGCAACTGGTCGTCGTCGTTGGCGACGCGGTTGACGCGGGTGGAGACCGGGTGCCAGGCGAATTCGCCGATTTGCGGCGCGGTCATCAGCGGCAACACGGCATCGACGTCATCGCTGCTTCTGTCGAGCCAGCGCTCGAAATCGCGCGGGCTGATGGTGACGGGCACGCGGTCATGCAGCGTGGCGAGATCCTCGCCTGCCGCCGCCGTGACGATCGCGACCGTGTCGAGCTCCTCGCCGTTCGGCCCAACCCAGGTCTCGAACAATGCGGCAAAGCCGAGCGGCGCGCCGTCGGCGCGATGGATGAAGAAGGGCTGCTTGCGGCCATCCTCCGTCTTCCATTCGTAATAGCCGTCGGCCGGAATCAGGCCGCGGCGCCGGCGAATCGCGCGTTTGAAGGCGGGCTTCTCCAGCACCGTCTCGGAACGCGCATTGATCAGGAGCGTAAACCCGCGGGGATCCTTGACCCAGCCCGGCAGCAGTCCCCAGCGCATCAGGCGAAAATGACGCGCGCCGTTCTCGGCCAGCACGACCGGAATCGGTTGTGTCGGGGCCACATTGAACCGGGGCGGGAAGTTCGGCTGCTCAATGTAGCCGAACAGTTGCCGCAAAGCCGCGGGGGCCGAAGTTATGACGAAGCGTCCACACATCCTCGATGGCCTATATAGGGTCCGTTCAGGTCCTTTTAACCCCGAACGTTAACACTGCGGCAGATGAGCTCAACGGTCTCCCAGCCGGCGCGAATGCATGGACAGACGGCGCCAGAGGCCGCGGCCTGGGCCGAGCGGCTGCGCGTGGCCAACATCAACCCGCGGACCGGGCTTGCCACCGACTATCTCAACCATTTCAATGAAGCCGTGATGCTGCTGGAAATGGTGCCCGACATGCCGGAATGCGCGGAAGATTTTCTGACCTGGTCGCCGCTGTCCTATGCCGAGCATTTCACCGCCTCGAATTTCAAGGCCCGGGATCTGGCGATCGAGGCCTACGAAAAGGCCGACCCGAACGTGCGCGCCCAGTTTGACCACCTCACGGACACCATGACCTCGATCCTGACCGCGGTCGGCTCGGCCATGCGCGAGGTCGAGAAGGACACGACCCGCGTTCGCCTCGCCGAGCAGGCCGCCCAGTGGGTCAGGCCGCTGATCGCGGCCTGCGGCGGCATTATCAATGGCGGCGCTGAAGCCGACGTCGACAATATCATGGCGAACTGAGCTCGAGCAGGTGAAGTCATGGCTGCGATCGTTCAGCCGACCCGTCCCCAGATCGCGGTCAGTGCCGCGATTTTTCGTGACGGCAAGGTGCTTCTGACCCGTCGTGCACGCTCGCCGGCAAAGGGGTTCTATTCGCTGCCCGGCGGCCGGGTCGAGTTCGGCGAATCGCTGCACCAGGCGCTGGCGCGCGAGATCGACGAGGAGACCGGGCTCGATATCGACATCATTGGCCTCGCGGGCTGGCGCGAAGTGCTGCCGGCCGCGGCCGGCGCCGGCCACTACCTGATCATGTCCTTTGCCGCCCGCTGGGTGGCCCGGGAGCCGGTTCTCAACGACGAGCTCGACGACTTCCGCTGGATCGCCCCGCAGGCCCTGGCGAGCCTTGGCGACCTCAAGCTGACCGGCGGGCTGGAAGAGGTCATCCAGTCCGCCGCGCGCCTGATCGAGGCATAGGCAGCACAGCGAACTCCGCCGCACCTCTCCCGCTTGCTTGCGGGAGAGGTCGACGCGCGAGAGCGCGGCGGGTGAGGCCTTTTTCCTCTTGGGGGTGCTCGCCTGCGGAGATACCCTCTCCCCGACCCTCCCCCGCAAGCGGGGGAGGGAGCGCACCGCTCGCGCGGCCCGGCGCCTTGCGTCTGTCGCCCCGAGGAGGCATACACCCGGCCGATGTCGATGCGATTTCTGGCCATTTTTGCCCTGATTCTCGCCTGCGCCTCGGTGCCCACGAGGGCTCAGGACGGGGCAGCGCCGTTTGACGGCGATTTGCAGCGGCTGGCGGAGATCCTCGGCGGGCTGCACTATCTGCGCGGCATCTGCGGGTCCAACGAGGGCAACAAATGGCGCAGCGAGATGCAGGCGCTGATCGATGCCGAAACCCCCGCGGGCGAACGCCGCACCCGCATGATCGCCGGCTTCAACCGCGGCTATAACGGTTTTCAGCAGACCTACCGGAGCTGCACGCCGGCCGCGACGGTGGCGATCCGCCGCTACATCGAGGAAGGCGCGAAGATCTCGCGCGATCTCACGGCGCGTTACGCGAACTGAACTCTCCATTCGTCATTCCGGGGCGCGACGACGTCGCGAGCCCGGAATCCATTCTTCCACCGTCTCTGCGACCAGATGGATTCCGGGCTCGCGCTGCGCGCGCCCCGGAATGACAGCGGCGGGAACCCTGTCATCGACTTTGTACACAGCCGTTAACCGTTCCTAAAGAAGTGGCCTAGCGGGCGTTAACCCGCGTGCTACACCTCTCGCACAGCGCATCGCCGTGGATTGCGCCCCAGCCCTGACGAGTTTCATGAGCCATCCAGTGTCCTACGCCCCCGCACGCGCGCCGCTGCCCGATCACGAGCAGAAACAGGCCGCACTGAGCTATCTCAACGAGGCCTGGGCCGAAGCGCGCCATGACGGCGTCGACGGCGACTGCCTGGCGCAGGCGAGCCTGTTCGCGGCCCTTGCCGAGCTGGTCGGCACCTATGGCGAGGACGCGGTGGCGAAGTTCGTCGAAGGCTTTCCTGGCCGCATCCGCAACGGCGAATTCTCGGTCGACATCTCCCGACAGTAAGTCTTTCTTCAGGCAGTAAGCCTTGCCGAAAACGCCCCCGCCACGCGGGCGGGGCCAGTTTCCGCTGCCGTCGGGAATGCGCTCCCCAACCCGTTACGGCTCGATCTTAAGCGTCGCTTTCATGTTGGGATGATAGCGGCAGTAATAATCGACCGTGCCTGCCTTCTTGAGGACCAACGTCCCTGATTTTTTCGCCGGCAAGTTGACGTCGAAATCGCCGTTCCTGGCCGTCGCGGTGTGGGCGAACACGTCCTTGTTGATCCATTCAATGGTGTCGCCGACCTTCGCCGAAGCGTCTTTCGGCGACACTTCGAGGTTCTCCATCGTGATCTCTATGGTCGCGGCGTGCGCCGGGACGGCCAACGCCACGAGCAGGACCGCTGACGCGATCGCAGACAATCGTCCCGGCATCATCGCCTCCCTATTTCAGCTCCGCCGCGATGTGCTCGGCGTGCTGCTGATGGCCCTGGAAAATTTTCAGGCCGGTCTGCAGCAGGCTCTTCAGTTCGGCATTGCTGGCGGACGGAATGAGCTGGGTTTCCAGCGCGCCATTGACGGTTTTGTGGTAGGCGACCTCGTTTGCGACGTAGGCCTTGTCGAAGGCCGCACCCCTCAGCTTGTCCAATTCGGCGAGCTTCTCGCTCGCCTGCTTCGACAGCGCCTTGCTGGTGTCGTTGTCTTCAGGCGTGACGTTCAGCTTCTTGACCAGCGCGAGCGCCTGCTTGTTGACGGCCTCGTGGTCGCGCAGCATGTCGTCGGCAAACGCCTTCACGTCCTTGTTCTTGGCTTTCTTCTGCGCCTGCTTGGCTGCGTTGATGTCGATCACACCCGCGGTGTAGGCGATATGGGCGATCTGCGGATTGGTCAGCTTGTCGGCTGCTCTGGCGCCTTGCAGCAGCGCGGGGCTCGACAACAAAATTGCAGCGGCGATCGCCGTGGTCCAACGAACGAACATGGTTTGACACTCCTGTGGTGCCGGATGTTTTGCCGGCGCGTTGCTTCACAGGCGTTGGATGGAATTTTCGCGCGAACGTTCCCGAAAAATTCAGCCGCCGATGCCGAGCCGCTTCAGCACTGACACGGTCAGCCGCTCGCAGCGCCACCCGGCGAACGGGAACGCATCCATCACCACCGGACCGATCTCCTTCTCGACGTTCTCGCGCAACATGGTGCGCGCACGGTGCAGTCGCGTCTTCACGGTCTCGGGCTTGACGCCGAGCAGCTCGGCGGTCTCCTCGATGTTCATGCCTTCCATCACGCGTGCGACGAAGACCATGCGGAAGACATCCGGCAACTCATCGATGGCGCGCTCGACGACGCGCTGGATTTCACGTTGGGCCATGGTCCTTTCCGGATCGCCTGCGGGAGAAGCGGGAAATTTGATGATCTGCGCCTCGAGCGTCGCTTCGGGCACCGAGCCCAGCTCGACATGCGGCCTGGCGCCTCGCGTCCGGCCAAGCGCCTCGTTGATGGCGATGCGCGACAGCCATGTCGACAGACCGGACTCGCCGCGAAAACCGTCGAGATGGGTGAAGGCGCGGATATAGGTTTCCTGAACGACATCCTCGGCTTCGCTGTCGCTGCGCAGAATTCCGCGCGCCAGACGATAGAGCCTGCGATTGTTGGCCTGCATGATCTCGCGTAACGCGGCCTCGTCACGGCCCCGCGCCCGCTCGACCAGTTCGGCTTCCAATGTCCGGATTTCTGAAGTCTTAGCGCCGGCGGACAGGCCGGCTGCGGTCCGTGGCATGGCGGTCACCTGCTTGTTTGGCTTCGTTCCGGACATTGGATGCCGCCCCAAGGGAAAGGTTCCCAAGTTTCTGTCCTTCCCCTGGGGGAGAGACCAGGGAATGTCCTAATCCGTCTCGATCGGCAGCGCCGGATCCTTCGCCCACTCCCCCATCGAAGCATCGTACAGCGTCAGCTTGTCATAACCGAGCTGCGTCAGCAGCAGCAAATCGATCGTCGCCGAGATGCCGCCACCGCAATATAGGATGACATTCTTGTCGCAGGTGACGCCTGCCGCGGCGAATTTGGCTTCGGCATCGGCGAGCGTCGTCAGCGTCTTGTCGGCATTGGTGAGAACCGCCGCGGGAACGTTGACGCTGCCGGGAACCCGGCCGGGCCGCCCATAGCGGCTCGGCTCGAGGCCGCGATGAAACTGGGAACCGAGCGCGTTGACGATAACAGTCGCGGGATCGCCGAGCCGTGCCTTCACTGCATTCTTATCGACGAAGAAGCCTGCGCGCGGTATGGCCTTAAAGGTGGTGGCCGGATAGCCCTTCGGCGCGCCTGTCTCGACCGGCCGCCCCTCTTCCTTCCATTTGTCGAGGCCACCGTCGAGCACCCGCGCGTCAACGCCGAGCGAGCGCAGCATCCACCAGAACCGCGTCGACCACATCATGGTGCCGATGCTGTAGAGCACGACGGACTTGGACGCATCGAGGCCGTGGCGGCCGAAGGCGGTCTCCAGCTGGGCCACGTCAGGCATCATGAAGAATTGCTGCGCAGAGGCGTCGGAGAACTCGCCTTGCAGGTCGAGAAAATCGGCGCCTGGAATGTGGCCGGCCTCGAACGTCTTGTCGCCGGGCACGGCGCGATAGGGCACGTCGCTGCCCGGCGGCACCGGCTCGTTGTAGGTCGTGCAGTCGTAGAGGCGGAGATTGGGATCGCCGAGTATGGCGGCGAGTTGCTCGGTGGTGATGAGGGGTGTCGGTTGGGACGTTCATTCCTCCCTCGGCGTCGTCCTGGCGAAAGCCAGGACCCATTACCACAGGATCAAGTTGTGGCGCCCAAGTGTTGGCCACCAGTCTTCGCACAAGATGCAGTCGGGGTAATGGGTCCTGGCTTTCGCCAGGACGACGCCGGGAGTGCGGAACGCTTGTGCCGCTCCCTACTGTTTCAACGTC